>JAQWRY010000047.1 GCA_029243485.1 Candidatus Binatia bacterium
AGCTCGTCGATCGCGTATCGGTCGGACCGCCCAGCGACCCGCGGAGGAGGAGAACCATGTCCGAAAAGGATGACGAGAAGTTCGACGAGTTCCTGAAGATTCGCAAGCCGGGGGCCCACCTCGAGGAAGAGGTCGTGGAGGACGAGTTCGTCAGTCAGCTCGGGGTCGATCTGAACAACTACCCCAAGTTTCCTCGCGTCGACGACGACGTCACGTACCCGAAGACGAACCTGGACATCCGCGACGACGTCGACACCGACTCGGGGGCCGAACTTCCGGACTACGCCGGGCCGTACAAGGCGGACCTTCGCTTCACCGACTTCTCGAAGGAGGCACTGGCGTCGAGGTTCCTACCGTGGAGCGAGGCGTACATGGTGCTCTGCGTCGACGGCTGGGCGGACGAGGTCGCGAAGCGATACGGGGCCGAGACGATGGCCGAGATCGAGTGGGAGGCATGGACCTCGCAGGTGTTCCCTGAGATCGAGCGGATGACGAAGGAGTTCCTGCCGCCCGGAACGGTCTACAACGATCCCAACCTGGGCGTCCCGGAAGGGGCGCGGCCGACGACGCGCGTCCGGTATACGGGATTGTTCACGCCCGATCCGAGTACGAACGATTGCTCCAAGCCCGAGTTGGTCCGATGGTTCCTCGGAAGCCACGAGTACTTGCTGCAGTGCATCGAGGCGTGGGCCACCCAGATCACCGTTCGCTACGGCCTCGACGAGATGTTCGCGATTCAGTGGGCGCTCTGGGGCGAGTCCGTCCTGCCGGGCGTGAAGAAGCTGAAGGAGAGTTACCTGGGCATCACGGGCAACACCGTCGCCGACTGGATGAAGGATCTGCAACTCGATGCGACCGCTCTGCCGGGGAAGGCGTTCGATCTCACCTTCGACATGCCCGAACCCGACGTGGGCACCATGCAGTTCAACCGCTGCGTGGCCGTCGACCAATGGGAGTCCATGGGGCGACCCGACATCTTGGAGAAGAACTGCCACTCGACGTGCCCGAAGTCGATGATCGTGACGACCAAGATGTACAACCCGAACATGAAGGTCGACATCCTCGCCATCCCGCCTCGCAAGGATCCCGGCGACGTCTGCTGCAAGTGGCAATTCAGCATGCGAACGCCGGACGATCCGGAATACGTACCGACCGATCCGGCCAAGAAGCAGACGAAGTAGGACGCGGAGTCCGCGCCGTCACTTCCTTTCGAGGGGAACCGGCATCACCGGGGACATGGCAGGATCGAGATCTGGGTCGAGTTCGAGGCCGAAGCTGTTGAACGCCATCGCGAGGCACGTGTAGCTGCCGACGACGAATACGAGTTCCATGAGTTGCGCCGGCTTCAGCTCTTCGGCCAGGCGAGCCCAGGTGCTGTCGTCGATGCAGTGGTGGTCCATCAGCTGATCGGTCGCGGCCATGAGGTCCGTTTCGAAGGACGTCCACGACGGGGCGGGCTCACCGCGGGAAATCGCCTCGATCTCTTCGTCGGTGATTCCGAGGGGCTTTCCGACGCGGACGTGCTGCAACCACTCGTAGTTGGCGCGGGCGCGCCAGGCGACGCGGAGGATCATGAGCTCGCGGTGTCGCGGGTCGAGGGTGGGCGCGCCCAGGAGCACGCTGTTGTAGCGGAGCCAAGGCCCGGTGAGGGCCGGATTGTGCATCAGCGTGGCGAGCACGTTCGGAATTCGGGGGGCGTCTGGGTTTTCGGACAGAAAGACGTCGGCGGCACCCGGCATGCCGTCGCGAAGCGCGGCGCGCGCGTCGTCGTTCCACTCTTCCACGGGAAGGGGTTCCAATCTCGGCTTCATCGTTCCTCCGTGCCTCGGTCGGGCCGGCCCGCCGCAGCGGCGCGGGCTCGCAGGATCTCTTTTTCGATCTTCCCGGTCGCGTTCGTCGGAAGATCGTCGACGATCTCGACCGCGCGGGGGACTTTGTAGTTCGCCATCTCGTCGCGCGCCCACGCGATGAGAGTCTCCGGCTTCAGATCGGAATCGGGCGTGGTGACGACGAAGGCCATGCCGACCTCTCCGAGTCGTTCGTCCGGCATGCCCACGACGGCCGCGCGCGCGACGGCGGGGTGGCCGAGCAACAGGTTCTCGATCTCGGCGGGATATGCGTTGAAGCCGCCCACGATGAACATGTCTTTGATCCGCCCGACGATGCGCAGGTTCCCCTCTTCGTCGAGGACGCCGAGATCGCCGGTGTGGAGCCAGCCCTCGGGGTCGACCGCACGCTTCGTTTCCTCGGGGTCGTCGAGGTAGCCGCGCGTCACGCTGTAGCCCCGAACGAGCACCTCACCGGCCTCGCCCATTGGTTGGGGTTCGCCCGCGTCGTTCGCGATGGTCACTTCGAGGCCGGGGCGGGCGCGTCCGACGGTCGTGGCGACGGTCGCGGGATCGTCGTCGGTCGACGTGCCGCTCACGGTGCCTGCTTCGCTCAAGCCGTAGCCCGTGATGATCGTGCGGAACGGCAACTCTTCCCGTATCCGGCGGATGAGCTCGACGGGAATGTCGGCGGCACCGGTGACGGCGACCCGAAGCGAGCGTAGGTCGAAGCGGTCGCGTTCGCTGTGGTCGAGGAACGACTGATACAACGTCGGAGGCCCGGGGAGGACCGTCACGGACTCGGTGGCGACGGTCTCGAGAACGTCGTCCACGTCGAACACCGCCTTCGGCAGGATCGTCGCGCCGGCCATGAGTGAGGCGAGGCAGCCGGCTTTGTAGCCGAACATGTGGAAGAAGGGATTCACGATCAGGTAGCGGTCGCCGGTCACCAGGCCGGCCATGTCGCACCAGTCGGAGAACTGCCGAAGCGTCTGCGCGTGCGTCATGAGTACGCCCTTGGGCGCGCCAGTGGTGCCGGACGTGAACAGAACGTCGCAGATGTCGTTGGCCGTCGTTTTGCCAATGCGGGCATCGACGCCGTCATCGCTCAGCGCATCCCCGAGGTGCCGGAACGAGTCGAACGAGTGGTCGGCGTCCGAGGCGTCGTCGAAGCCGACCACCATGCGGAGATTCGGGAGCAGAGGGCGGAGCTCGGAAACCGTCGCGGCGTAGTTCGTTCCGAGGAACTCGCCGGCCGTGAACACGACGCGAGCCCCACTGCGCTCGAGGACGTGCCGGACTTCGCTGCCCTTGAAGCGTGTGTTCACCGGCACGACGGCGGCGCCGGAACCGAGGATGCCTAGAGCGGCGACCAGCCACTCGTATCGGTTGGGTGCCCAGATCGCGACGCGATCGCCGCGCTCGATTCCGGAGGTGGCGAGTGCGGCCGTCACTCGCCGGAAATCGCCGGCCAACTCGATGAAGCTCACGCGGCGCGGGCCGTCGACCACGGCTTCGGCGTCGCCGAAACGGGTCGCCGCGTCGATGGCCATCTCGGGGATGGTCGACCACAGCAGGTCGCCTCTCATTTTTTCAAAGCCTCGTCGTTTTCGCTGGTGCCGTGCGGAGAATGGCGTTACATCACAAGAGAATGCCTTTATCAAATTCGAGCATCCTCGATTCTCGCGAGGTCGAGGGCATCGCGGAGTACCGAAGCCAACTCCACGCTTGGCTCGACGCTCATGCCGACGAGCTCGAACCGCGGTATGCGCCGCCGGCGACGCTCGACGACCAGATCGCTCAGATGCAGCGCGTAAAGTCGATCCTGTTCGAGGCGGGCTGGATGCGATTCGGCTGGCCGGAGCGGGTGGGCGGGTGGGGCGGCGCGCCGGTGCTCCGAACCGAGCTGGGCGCGGCCATCTCGGAGCGGGACCTGGTGAATCCGGGGCTCTTCTCCCTGGTCGAGGTGCTCGCGCCGACCCTCATCGACTTCGCGTCCCCCGAGCTCGCGGCCGAGGTCGTGCCGCGGCTGCTCGCGGGCACGGAGATGTGGTGTCAGGGCTTCTCGGAGCCGAACAGTGGGAGTGATCTCGCGTCGCTCGGCTGCCGGGCGACACCGGACGGCGACGCGGAGACGGCTTCGCGCTGGGTGATCAACGGCCAAAAGGTCTGGACGAGTCTCGCGCAGTACTCGGAACGATGCGTTCTGCTCACGCGGACCGGCCCGGGTGACTCGCGCCACCGGGGCATCACCGCGTTCTTCGTCGATATGAATACGCCGGGCATTACCGTGAGGCCGCTCGAGATGATCAACGGCATGCACGAGTTCGCAGAGGTCTTCTTCGACGACGTCGCGGTTCCCGCGGGCCGGATGCTCGGACCTCTGAATGGCGGTTGGGGCGTCGCGATGAGCATCCTGCCCTACGAGCGCTCCTCGTGCTTCTGGCAGCGGATCGCGTACCTGTATGCGCGGCTTCAGAAGCTGCTCGACGTCGCTCCCGACGACGATCGTACCGCCGAGGTGGTCGGCGAGGTTTTCGTGCAGCTCCACGCGCTTCGCGCTCGCTCGCGCGCTACCCAGCGCCGCCTCGCGGCCGGAGAGACGCTGGGCGCCGAGACGTCGATCGAGAAGGTGCTCTTGTCGACGGTCGAGCAGGCGTTGTACGACGCTGCCCGCCGGCTCCTTCCCGGTGTGCTCGAGATGGACGACGGCGCGGCGGCCGAGGAGTGGCGGACCGAATACCTGTACTCGCGCGCGGCCACGATCTACGGGGGGACCGCCGAAGTGCAGCGGGGGATCATTGCGCGTCGCCTTCTCGACCTCGGGAGTGATCAGTGATTGCTGCCGCGGAGCGAGCGATGCTCGAAGACAGCGTGCGCACCGCCCTGACCCGCGCGCGCGAACGCGCGAAAGGGAGCGGCGTGATCGACGCGGCCCTCGCGGAGCTCGGCTGGCTCGAGCTGCTCCGCGCAGAGCCGAGCGACGCTGTCGACATCGTCTTCCGCGCGCTCGGTACCGCCGATGCGACGGCGACCGCGCTCGACGACGTGGTCGTCTCGGCGCTCGGTGAGACGCCTCGCTCCGACCTGGCCGTGCTGCTCCCGGGGTTTGGTGCTTCCGACCCGCCGGGTCGCCGCACGGGGGAACGGGTTCAGGCGGCCGGCGTCGCCACCGCACGCGCGGACGGGGCGCAGGAGATGCTGGTGGTTTGTCGGACGGACGGGGCGCCGTGTCTCGCCACCGTCCCGATTGCGGCCACGCAGGTGCGCGCGGTCCGCGGCATCGATCCCGACGGAGAGCTCCGGACCGTCTCGCTCGAGGCGGACGTAGGCACGGCGATCCCGCTCGACCCCGCCGCATGGGAGTCCGCCCTGGCGCTCGGCCGACGGGCGGTGGCGCAGCAGACGGCCGGCGCCTGCCGGGAGATGCTCGAGTTCGCGCGCAGTCACGCCTTGGAGCGAGTGCAATTCGGCAATCCCATCGCTCGGTTCCAGGCGGTGCGTACCCGGCTCGCCGACGCGCTGGTCGCGGTCGAAGCACTCGACGCGAGCCTTGCCGTGGCATCGGAAGAGCCGGGGGCCGAAACAGCGGCGCTCGCCAAGGCCGTGGCGGGGCGGACGGCGCGTACCGTGGCGAAGCACGCTCAGCAGGTCCTCGCCGGGATCGGCTTCACGACGGAGCACGCGTTCCACCGGTACCTCAAGCGCACCATGGCGCTCGAAGGTCTTTTCGGTTCCGCGGACGGCATCGTCCTCGCGTTTGGTCGCCATCTGCTTGCAACCCGAAGCGTTCCGAGGCTCATCGAGTTGTAATGGCCCGGCGATGGACACTCGGTCGATGAACCAGGCCCGCGATTATCAACCGCTCGCTGTGCTCGAGGTCATCGAGGAGACCGCCGACACGAGGTCGTTCGTCCTCGAGATTCCAAGCGCGCTCCAGGAAGCGTTCGCATACGTCGCCGGGCAGTTCTGTACGTTTCGAGCCACGATCGACGGCGAGGAGGTCGTGCGCTGCTACTCGATGTCCAGCTCGCCGGACACCGACGAGCGCTTCATGGCTACGGTGAAGCGCGTTCCGGACGGGAAGATGTCGAACTGGATGATCGACTCGCTTGCCGCCGGCGACACGCTCGACGTGATGCGTCCGGCGGGGTTGTTCGTACTGCGGGAGACGGAGGCTCCGATCGTCGCGTTCGCGGGGGGGAGTGGAATCACGCCGATCCTCTCGATCGTGAAGAGCGCTCTCGCCACGTCGAAGCGCGAGATCGCACTCGTGTATGCCAACCGCGACGCAGACAGCATCATCTTTCGAGACGAACTCGAGCGCCTCCGCGCATCGTCCCAGGGGCGGCTCTCGGTGCATCATCACCTCGACGCGGAGCGCGGGTTCCTCGATGCTGCGGCCTGCGCCTCGCTCATCGGAGAGCGGACGGGCCGTGATTTCTACGTCTGCGGTCCGGGTCCCTACATGGAGGTCGTCGAAGCAGGCCTCGACGATCTGGGGATCGCGCGAACCGAGCTCTTCATCGAGCGCTTCGTCGTGCCCGACGAGACACACGACCTCGACGAGGGCTCGGCCACCGAATCGGTCACGATCAAGATCGAAGGCGGCGAGCGCACGGTCTCGTACCGATCTGGGGACACGATCCTCGAGGCCGCCCGCCGCGGAGGACTTGGCCCCCCCTCGTCGTGCCTGTCCGGGAACTGCGCGACCTGCATGGCCCACCTCGAGAAGGGAACTGCGACGATGCGGATGAACAACGCCCTCTCTGCGGACGAGGTGGACGACGGCTGGGTGCTGACGTGCCAGGCGGTCCCGTCGAGCCGCGAGGTGGTCGTCGACTACGACGCTTGAGGGAGTGATCGGTGGCCAAGCGCGAGAAGCCGGCACACGGGAAATGGACGGAGCTCTACCCCGAGCTCGGCACGGGCTTCGTGTCGTTCGAGGATTCGGTCTCGCCAGAGTTCTACGGGCTCGAGCGCGAGGCGATCTTCAAGCGAGCGTGGCTCAACGTGGGGCGCGTCGAGCAGTTGCCGAAGCGCGGCAGCTACTTCACGAAAGAGATCTCGATCGCCAAGTCCTCCGTCGTGGTCGTGCGCGGGGCGGGGGGTGAGGTGCGCGCGTTTCACAACGTTTGCCGACATCGCGGCAACAAGCTGGTTTGGCAGGGCACGCCACGCGAGGAGACGTGTGGCGTCGCTCGCCAGTTCGTCTGCAATTACCACGGCTGGCGCTACGGCCTCGACGGCACGTGCAACTACGTCCACCAAGAAGATCAGTTCTTCGACCTCGATAGGACCGAGCTGGGACTCGTCGCCGTGCCTTGCGAGACCTGGGCCGGTTTCATCTTCGTGAACTTGGACCGCTCGCCGCGGCAGACCCTGAAGGAGTTTTTGGGGCCGATGGTGGGTGCCCTCGAGAGCTACCCGTTCGACCGAATGACCGAGCGCTATTCGTTCCGAGCGGAGAACGACAGCAACTGAAAGATCTTCATGGATGCGTTCCAGGAGTACTACCACGTGCCTCCGTTGCACACGCAGCAACTCGGGCCCGGTCGGTTGCAGAATCCCGAGGCCGAGTTCGAGGCGGCGTACTACCAGATCGACGGCCCGCATCGCGTGGTGAGTACGAGCGGCGCCCACAAACACGAGATGCCGGCGAAGTATCTGTATCCGACCGAGGTTCTGAGCCGCAGTGGGAACACCGGTCCGTGGGACGCACCCGACCTCGGCTCGGACCTGCCCGGCGTGAACCCGGGAGGGGTCGACGGCTGGGGTATCGACAACTTCCAGATCTTCCCGAACTTGGAGATCCTCGTCTACGAGCGGGGTTGGTATCTCACCTACCGCTTCTGGCCGACGTCGCATGACACGCACGTGTTCGAGGCAGACCTGTGCTTCGTTCCCGCTCGCAGTGCGCGCGCGCGCGTCGCGCAGGAGTATGCGGCCGTGCTGCTCAAGGAGTACGCGCTCCAGGACGCTGGAACCCTCGACGGAACGCAGATGGGACTCGAGTCGGGTGCGTGCAGCGAGTTCCCGCTCAGTGACCAGGAGATCCTGGTTCGGCACTTCCACAAGACGGTCGGCAGCTGGGTCGAAGCGTACCAGCGCGAGCGGGCGGAGCGATGAAGCCACTGGCCGAAACGCTCCTTCCGCCGCAGTTCGCTGCACTCGAGCCTTATGCCGGCACCTGGTGCCTGGCAACGGAGCCCGAGCGCTGGCGACAGCGGCAGCGCAGTTCCATGGAGGAGATGCAGAAGTTCTACGATGCGTTCCTTCCTCGGGTCGAGCAGGCGATCGCCCATTGCGACGCGTTTCCGCTCGAGGAGATGCCCGCCGATGCAGACCGACTGCTTCGGCTGGTGTACTCGCTACTGCTGGTGTCGTTCGCGGTCGAGGTCTGGCGGCAACCCGACGTCCTTCATTGTGGGCCGGCGCGAATCGACCGAGTCGTGGACCCCGCTGACTGAACTGGATCGAATGTACGGAACAAACATGGATGGAAGGAGCGAGCGATGTCTCTGAACGGGAAGGTGGCCGTCGTGACCGGCGGCGGAAGCGGCATTGGCAGGGCGTGCAGCCTGCAACTGGCGAGGGATGGTGCCGGTGTAGCCGTGTGGGATCTGAACCCCGACGGTGCCGGCGAGACGGTCGCGGCGATCGAGAAGGCGGGGGGGCGTGCACTCGCCTGCGTCGGTGACGCGGCCGATGCGACGCAGATCGCCGAGTCGGTGGCACGCACGCGCTCCGAACTTGGTCCGGTGACGATCCTCGTGAACAACGCCGGGATCACCGCGTTTTGCGGCTTCCGGAACATTGACGAGGAGGCGTGGGACCGCATGATGCGGATCAACTTGAAGGGGCCGTTCTTGTGCACGCAGGCGGTCATCGGCGACATGCTCGACGCCGGCTGGGGGCGCGTCATCAACATCTCCTCCTCCTCCGCCCAGACCGGCGCGCCGGCCATGGGCCACTACGCCGCCTCGAAGGGTGGTGTGATCGGCTTCACGAAGGCCCTCGCGATGGAGTACGCCGCGACCGGCATCACGGTGAACAACATCCCGCCCGGCTTCGTCGACACGCCGATGTTGCGTAGTTCGCCGGTCGACGTCGACGCCGCGGCTGCGGTCGCACCGATGAAGCGCGCAGGGCAGCCCGAGGACATCGCCACCGCGTGCGCCTACCTCGCGTCGGAAGCCGCCGGCTACGTGACGGGCCAGACCTTGAGCGTGAACGGTGGGCGCTATCTCGTCTGATCGCAGAGGGCGGAAATCTGATTCTCTCGAGGGGAGAATTGGCTTGCGATCCCGACCCGAATGGTCCATATTGCTCGCGATGAACGGCCATCGGATCCGACACCGCAGTAGGTGGTGGAGATGAAGCGCTCGGAAGGCGATCCCCAACCTGCTTGGCGTCAGCGCGCCGTCGTTCGCGGCCTGAGCGCTGCTCGTTCGCGCGCCGAGCAGCGTGTCCAGAAGTACATGGACGCGGCGTTCGAGCTGATGGACGAGAAGGGCACGAGCGACTTTACGATCCAGGAGGTCATCGACCGCTCGAAACAATCGCTGCGCGGATTCTATCAGTACTTCGATGGGAAGGACGAGCTGCTGCTCGCGCTCTTCGAAGAGAGCATGCGCGAGGCGGTGACGGACATCGAAAAGGCACTCAAGCCGAAGGACGAGCCGGTCGAGCGGCTACGCGCCTTCACGATCCGTCTTCATGAGTGGTGTGATCCCGTCGAGTCCCCGAGGAAGCGGGGGAAGCACAATCGCGTTCCCACCTCGGAGTTCGCGCTGCAATTCGCGGGCAAGGACCCGGAGAGAGTTCGAGAGGCGATGGCGCCGATCTTCCGGATGCTGGTTGAGCTCATCGAGGCTGCAGTCGCCGCGAAGGCCATCAAGGTGGCAGATGCGCGGCGCGCGGCCACGCTCGTCCAGCAAACGGTGATGTGCGGTTGGCTCTCGAATCGCCTCGTTCGAAGTCCAGGAGACCGGATCACGGCCGACGAGGCCTGGCAGTTTTGTCTGCGCGGCCTCTCTGGCTGACGCCTGCGACAGTCGGGGAGTGGGAGAGCGAATGGCGAACGAGACGCACCAGCAGGATGCGGACCTGGTCGAGCTGCATGCGTTGTGCGCCCGGTACATGGCGTACACGAGCCAGTTCGTTCAGGATCGCTGGCTCGACGTGTTCACGGAAGACGTGGAGTACAACGCCTTCGGCACGCCGTACACACT
This sequence comes from Candidatus Binatia bacterium, assembly GCA_029243485.1. Classification (NCBI taxonomy): domain Bacteria; phylum Candidatus Binatota; class Binatia (SeqCode); species Binatia bacterium. Next base: position 10,061 of record JAQWRY010000047.1, read on the forward strand.
CGAGCGCTTCCCGGAATTGCTCGCCGCGGCGCCGCGCGGTCAGTTCATCGGCAACATGCCCGTCGTCGAGTTCGATGGCGATCGAGCGACGGGCATGCAGCACTTCGTCTTCATCGACCAGCGCACCCACGACATGCGCCTCGGTTGGTACAAGGATGAGTACGTTCGAACGACGGATGGATGGCGCATTCGGCGGCGCGCCACGACGTTCATGCGCAAGAGCGGCAGTTTCGATTCGGGGAGGCAGCACGATCCGCTCTCAGACGAAGCGGGTTGACGACTTCGACACGACCTAGGGGGAGCTCATGTTTCGACACACCATCTTGTTGGCCGTACTCGGCGCAGGGCTGGTATTTGCGGACCTCGCACCCGCACAGGATCTACCTCCCGGAGGAGAGGAGTTGCCGGACAAGGGCCGTAGTCTCTCGAAGATCGAGGAGATCGTCGTTCAAGCGCGAAAGCGTACGGAATTCATCGAAGATACGCCGATCTCGGTCACGGCGATCAGCGAGTACACGATGGACGAGATCGGGGCGTTCCGCATCGACGATGTGACGCAGTTGGTCCCGAACCTCACGATGATCACCGGGCGTAACGACGCGGAGGCCGCCATCTTCATCCGTGGCGTCGGTACGAGCTCGACGGAGATCGCGTTCGACCCCGGCGTCGGCGTCTACGTCGACGGGGTGTTCCTACCTCGCGCCTTCGGCACGATTGTCAACATCGTCGACATCCAGCAGATCGAAGTTCTGCGTGGCCCGCAGGGGACGCTGTTCGGCAAGAACACGATCGGCGGCGCCATCAACATCACGACCATCAAGCCGCAGATGAACGAGTTCGAAGGCACGGCCGCGGTGTGGGCGGGTAATCTCAGTACGGCGAACACGCGGGCGACCCTGAACATTCCCATCATCGAGGACCAGTTGGCTATGCGAGTCGCGTTCGGATCCACGTACGACACGGGCTACGCCACGAACACGTATCTCAATCGCGATGCCTCCAACTCGGGTTCGCTGACGTTCCTGGGTTCGCTGCGCTATCAGCCGATCGAGAACCTGACGGTCGACGTCAGTGGGTCGTGGGCCAAGAACCACAGCAACGGTCTCGCTGGAGAGTGTCTTGTCATCCGGCCGTCTCCCCTTGCTGGCGAGAACCTGCAGAAGGCGTGTGGAGAGACCACGCCGCGCGAGATGACCGCGGATTTCCCGGGTCTCGCGGACGTCGAGAGCTACGGTGCGTGGGGCAATATTCAGTACGATGTCGGGCCGGTGGGTGTGCTGGACGACCTCCTCGTAAAATCGATCACGTCCTGGCGGGAGCAGATCCCACGCATTGGGGACGACCTGGATCAGACCCTCGTTCCGCGCGTGTCCTTCGCGCACATGGGAGGCAGCCCCCAGAACGGCGAGCCGAATTTTCAGCGCCAGATTCAACAGGAGTTTCAGGTCAACGGATCGGCTTGGGACGAGCGCATCAACGTCGTGACCGGCGCGTTCCTGTTCTGGGAGTGGGCCGACGACCACACGTCGACGACTTCGGAGCTGCCGTCGCCCTTCCCGAGCAACATCTCCGGCAACGATACGTCGACCGACAACTTTACCTGGGCGCTCTTCGGACAGGCTTCCGTCGACGTGACGGACTGGCTGAGTCTCACGGGTGGCATTCGCTACACGCAGGACGAAAAGAACGTTCACAAGGTCGGCTTCGACTTCCTCGACGATTCCGGCCACCAGATCGAGTACACGGTGGACGACAAGAACGGCACGACGTTCGATGCGTGGACGCCGATGGGGAGCATCGCGGCCACGCTGCCCGACGACTGGATCGACGATACGCCCATCGATCACCTGATGGGCTACTTCACGTACAGCCGCGGCTTCAAGGGCGGTGGGTTCAACGCGACGCTCTCCGGGGCGAGCGAGGAGTTCCAGCCGGAGTTTCTCGATTCGTTCGAGATCGGACTCAAGACCATCATGTTCGATCAGCGTTTGGTCCTGAATGTGTCGCCGTTCTACGGCAAGTACGACGACCTCCAGGTGACGACGTTCGTGGCCGACCCGGTCGATCCGCTGATCGTCAATCGGGTGACGCTGAACGCGGCGAAGGCGACCACGAAGGGGATCGAGGCCGAGCTCACTGCGATCCCGATCGACGGGCTTCTGCTGCGGGCAACGGGAGGCGTTCTCGATGCGACCTACGACGAGTTCACCGGCGTGAATTCGGCGGATAGCCAGCCGATCAACCGCGAGGGTGAGCACTTCAACAACGTGCCGGAGTACCAGGCCTACCTTTCTGCGCAGTACGCGATTCCGCTGACGTCGCCCGGGCCCGCGTGGCTCGAAGGGGCCGTCACGCCGCGGGTGTCTTGGGCCTATCGCAGCAGTGTGAGTTACGCCGGTCCGGAGCTTCCGGAGGCCACGCAGGGTGGGTTCGGCCTCCTCGACGCGCGGCTCTCGTACGAGTTCCTCGATGGCCGCGCGCTGGTCGCGCTATGGGGCAAGAACCTCACGGACGAGGAGTACTTCATCAATACGAACGCCCTCGTGCCGATCTTCGGATTCTTGACGCGATTCTATGGGGCACCCCGAACGTACGGCGGGGAGCTCCGATACAGGTTCTGACATGAGCCGGTCTGCAAGAGCGAGCCGCCTTCTGGTTGCGCCCCGTTCTTGCAGGCCGCTCTGCTCGGTTGCGTCACCGGCCCGGGAGGACGGCCGCACGACGGCGGCCGCGCACGTTTGTCAGCCCGCGCTAGGAAGCGCCGTTCCCCTTCACGGGCAGGCTCGAGAAGGTGACGTTCGACCTGCTCCTAGGGGAACCTCGTTTGGAGGGGCTCGCCAAAACGTGCTAGCCCTCTTGGTGAAAGTGTCATTATCGTTTCAAAAGAAGTGCATTCTCGCAGGGTTCTGAAGGGGGTTCTCGATGCGAGTCGGGGTCATGATGGGTCCGGAGCGGGGCCGCTACGCGAGGAAGGTCGAGCGTCTCCGGGCCGACGCCCAGTGGGCCGAGGAGGCGGGTCTCTCCTCGGCGTGGATTCCGCAGATCCCCGACGACTTCGACGCGCTGACCGCTGTGGCCGTGGCGGGTGCCGCGACGTCCCGCATCGAGATCGGTACGGCGGTCGTGCCCGTGCAACCCCGTCATCCGGTGGCGCTGGCGCATCAGGCTCTTTCGGTCCAGGCCATCTGTGAGGGCCGTCTCGCGTTGGGCCTCGGTGTTTCTCACCACTGGATCATCGAAGACATGCTCGGACTCACGTACGACCGGCCGGTTGCGCGCCTTCGTGCGTACCTCGACGTGCTGGACCAGGCGCTTGCGGGCCCGACCACGGTGAAGGTCGAGAACGACTTCTTCAAGATCGACCAACCCCTCGACGTCACCGACGTCGGACCGACGCCGGTACTGATCGCGGCACTCGCTCCCAGGATGCTGCGGCTCGCCGGCGAGCGCGCGGACGGAACGATTCTTTGGATGGCCGACGAACGGGCGATCGGAGATCACGTGGCGCCTTCGATCGGCAAAGCGGCCGAGGCGGCAGGCCGGCCCGCGCCGCGCATCGTGGCGGGCATCCCGATGTGCGTGTGCGCCGACAGCGAGGTCGATGCCGCGGTCGAGCGCACGAATCGTATCCTCTCCGAGGCCGAGGTGTCGCCGAACTACCAAAAGCTGCTCGAACGCGGAGACGCCCGTCAGGTGGGCGACATTCTCGCGGCCGGGAGTGAGGCGAGCATCGAGAAACGGCTCGGCTCGTTCGCCGACGCCGGCGTGACCGACATCTCCATTCGGGTCGTGCCGATCGGGAGTGGCCGGGAAGAACTCATCGCCTCCGTCGGGCGTACGCGCCAGTATCTCGCGTCTCTCGGCGGAGCGTTCTGAAGAAGGATCAGGCATGTCTGAGCCCAAGATCACCGTGCTTCACGCCGCTGGCGTCCTCGACGTCGACAGTGGCGCCGTCCTCGAGTCGGGCTACGTCCGCGTGGAAGGAAACCGCATCACGGCGGTAACGGCTGATGCGAGCGTGGCCGGCAACGCGAACGAGGTGATCGAGCTACCCGACCTGACTCTTCTTCCGGGGCTGATGGACATGGAGGTCGATCTGGTCTTGGGCGGCCCGGGCGCCGGGCTTTCGGATCCGGTGCGCGTCGATCCGATCAAGATGGCCCTGCGTGCGGTCGCCAACGGCCGCCGGACGCTACGGGCGGGCTTTACCACGGTCCGGAACCTCGGGTTGTTCGTGAAGAGTGGGGGGTATCTGATCGACGTCGCACTCTCGGAGGCCATCGATGCCGGTTGGGTCGACGGGCCTCGCATCGTGCCGGCAGGCCACGCGATCGTGCCGACCGGCGGGCACCTCGATCCGAGCGCGCAGTCGGGTGTGGCGCCGCACATCATGCCGCTCTCGGTCGAGGAGGGCATCGCCGACGGCATCGATCAGGTGCGGCGCGCGGTTCGTTACCAGATCAAGCACGGCGCAAAGCTCATCAAGTGCTGCGCGTCGGGCGGGGTGATGACGGCGACGGGCCCGCCGGGAGCGCAGCAGTATTCGGCCGAAGAGCTTGCGGCCATCGCCGACGAGGCACATCGCCGCGGTCTCAAGGTGGCGACCCACTGCCACGGCGACACTGCCGTCGGCGCGGCTCTCGATGCCGGCATCGACTGCATCGAGCACGGCTTCATGATCGGCGACGAGACGATTCAGCGGATGGTCGACACGGGTACGTTTCTCGTGAGCACCAATGCTCTGACCGAGAACTGGGACGTCACCCAGCATCCTCCCGCGCTCCAGGCGAAGGCGGCCGAGGTCTTTCCGCGAGCGAAGGAGTCGCTCTCGAAGGCAATCGCGGCCGGCGTCAAGATCGCGTGCGGGAGCGACGCGCCAGCGATCTGGCACGGGCGGAACGCGGAGGAGGTCGTGGTGCTGGTGAAGCGCGGCATGACTCCGATCCAGGCGATCCGCGCGGCGACCACGGTCGCCGCGGAACTCATCGACGCTCCGGAGCTGGGGCGTATCGCCGAGGGCAAGCTTGCCGACATCATCGGCGTGCCTGGCGATCCTCTCACCGACATCACGGTCACGCAGGCCGTCAAGTTCGTGATGAAGGACGGCAAGGTCTACGCGTGAGCCTGTTGCACGCATCGAGGACGAACGACGGACATGCATCTGCGCCGCGCGTCCAGAACGGAGGAACGAAATGGGCATGAAAATGGAAGACATGATCCTCGTTAGTGTTGATGATCACGTCTGCGAGCCACCGGACATGTTCGAGAATCACGTGCCCGAGGAATGGAAGGACCGGGCGCCGCGGATGCAGCGCAAGGCGGACGGGGCCGACGTCTGGGTCTTCGACGGGGATCAGATCCCCAACGTCGGACTGAACGCGGTCGCCGGACGCCCACCCGAGGAATACGGCATGGAGCCGACGGCACTCGCCCAACTTCGGAAGGGCTGCTTCGACATCGATGCGCGCATCGGCGACATGAACGCGAACGGGGTGCTGGGCTCGCTCTGCTTCCCGTCGGTCCCGGGCTTTTGCGGGGAGCTGTTTGCGAGGCGAGTGAGGGACAAGAACGAACACGAGCTCGCGCGGGTGATGCTGCAAGCGTACAACGACTGGCACATCGACGAGTGGTGCGCCAAATATCCCGGACGGTTCATTCCCCTTGCGCTCCCGACAATGTGGGATCCGGAGCTGATGGCCGACGAAGTGCGTCGCGTCGCGAAAAAGGGATGTCACGCGATGACGTTCCCGGACGTGCCCACGGGCCATGGGTACCCCTCGATCCACAGCGAGCACTGGGATCCGTTCTGGAAGGCGTGTCAGGACGAAGGGACCGTCGTGTGCATTCACATCGGCTCGGGCACAGGCATGAGCCTGCAGGACACGATTGCCCCGATCGAAGTCATGATCTCGAGCACCCCGATCACGCTCTACAATTGTGCGGTCGAGCTCGTGTACAGCCGAGCGTTCCGGAACTTTCCGGGCCTACAGGTTGCACTGTCCGAAGGGGGTACCGGCTGGATCGCGTACTGCCTCGAGCGCATGGACTACGTGCACGAGCATCACAATCCGTGGACGCACCACACCTTCGCCGGAGGCAAGAAGCCGAGCGATGTCTTCCGCGAGCACGTCATCACGTGCTTCATCGACGACGCGGCGGGCATTGCGACGCGCGACCGGATCGGCATCGACACGATGACGTGGGAGTGCGACTACCCGCATTCCGACACCACATGGCCCCAGTCGCCCGAGAAACTGTGGAAGTTAGTCGAGGGGCTGCCTGACCAGGACATCGACAAGATCACCCATGGGAACGCGATGCGCCATTTTCAATACGACCCGTTCCGACACATTCCGCGTGAGCAGTGCACGGTAGGTGCGCTCCGAGCCCGGGCGAAGGACGTTGATCTGACGCCGATCGGAGGGAAGGGTGGCAAGGCGCCTTCCGACTACGAGCACGGCTACGCGACGGTCGGCGACATCATCAACCAGATGGCAGGTGCGTTCGCGACGCCATTCGCCGACGACTGATTTAGATTCAAGGAGACAGAAATGAGAGTTGAAGGAGCACGAGCGATCGTGGTGGGTGGCGCTTCGGGCATGGCCCGGGCCACGGCCGAGGACCTGAAGGCGGGTGGCGCGCGCGTAGCGATCTTCGATTTGCCGACGTCGAAGGGAGAAGAGGTCGCCGGGGAGATCGGCGGAGACACTGTGTTCCTTCCGGTTGACATCACCGACGAGAACGCGACCGAGGCGGCGATCGATCAGGTGGTCGAGAAGTTCGGGGGGCTCGAGATCGGCGTGAACGTGGCGGGTGGCGGCATCGCCAAGCGCACATTGACGAAGAGTGGGCCGCACCCGCTCGACGACTTCCGCAAGGTGATCGATTTGAACCTGATCGGGACGTTCAACCTGGTGCGGCTGCAGGCGGATCGCATGAGCCGCAACGAGCCGAACGAGGACGGCGAGCGCGGCGTCATCATCAATACGGCGTCGATCGCGGCGTTCGAAGGTCAGATCGGTCAGGTTGCGTACACGGCCGCGAAGGCGGGCGTCGCCGGCATGTCGCTCACCGTGGCGCGCGATCTCGGTGGCCTCGGTATCCGCTGCATGGCGATCGCCCCGAGTCTCTTTCTGACCGGCCTCACGGCGATGGTCCCGGAGGAAATGGCAGCGGGGCTCACCGCAGGCGCGGCCTTCCCCAAGCGAATGGGGAAGCCGGACGAATACGCCCGTCTCGCCCGCGCGATCATCGAGACGCCCATGCTGAATGGCTCGACGATTCGCCTGGACGCCGGGCAGAGGTTCCAGCCGCGGTAACTCCGGTCGGTGTAGCCGTTTCGATGTTCTGGCGGACGCTGTCCGGCGACGCGGCTCGACACTCAGGTGGCAGTAGGGGCGGGTGTGCGAAAGCGACGGAAGAACGTACGGATGTCGTTGAGCAGGAGCTCCGGCTGCTCCAACGCCGGGAAGTGGCCGCCCCGTGGCATGTCGGTCCAGTGGACGACGTTGAACGCGGTTTCGCACCAGGGGCGCGGCGCCGCCAGGATCTCCTTGGGGAAGCACGCGTGTCCGACCGGTGTCTCGAGACGCGGCTGCGGTGCGAGAGCACCGGAGCGCATCGCCTCGTAGTAGAACCGGGCCGACGACGCGCCCGTATTGGTGATCCAGTAGATCATGACGTTCGTGAGCAGGTCGTCGCGGGAGACGACGTTCTCGATGCTGCCGTCGCAGTCGGTCCAGCTGCGGAACTTCTCGGCGATCCAGCCGAGTTGGGCTACGGGCGAATCCGCGAGTCCGAGTCCGAGTGTCTCCGGCTTCGTGGACTGGATGTTCGCGTACCCCGACTCCCCGCCGCTGTAGGCTTGGAAGCGCTCCCACTTCTCGCGTTCCGAAGCGGGCAGCTCGCTGAGCTTCGCGACGGCTTCTTTCGAGGGCGGCATGGCGAACAGCAGGTTGAGATGAATCGCGAAGCAGTGATCCGGATCCTCGCGCGCGAGCCAGTGGCTCACGAACCAACCCCAGTCACCGCCCTGTGCGCCGTAGTGGTCGTAGCCGAGTCGGGCCATCAGCTCGGCCCAGGCGCGGCCGGTGCGCTTCGGTTCCCAGCCCTTTGCGTCGTTGGGCTGAGAGAAGGCGTAGCCGGGCAGAGAGGGGACGACGACGTGAAACGCGTCCCGCGGGTCCCCGCCGTGCGCGGCGGGGTCGGTCAGGGGGCCGATCAGATTCAGAAACTCCACGACTGACCCCGGCCATCCGTGCGTGAGGATCAAGGGCGTCGCGTCCGGGACGACGGACGGCACGTGGTAGAAGTGGATGTTCTGCCCGTCGATCTCCGTGCGGTACTGAGGCCACGAGTTGAGGCGCGCTTCGTGCGTGCGCCAGTCGTACGCGTCGAGCCAATGCTGCGCCAAGTCGCGGAGGTACGTCTGCTCGATGCCGTACGCCCAGGTGGGATCTTCGAGCGCCGCGGGCCAGCGTGTGTTGCGGAGGCGCGCGCGTAGGTCGTCGAGCACGGCGTCGTCGACGCGGACCTCGAAGGGGTCGATCGGTTTCGTCATTGGGCTGCCGCTCCTTCGATGTCGGCGCGAACGCTGCGCGCAGCGATCAGAGAATGCACCATGCCCCAGATGTTCAACAGCGACACGAACAACAGGGAGTAGCGAATCGCCTCGTCGCCGAAGCGCGGAGCGAGCGCGTCGTTGAGGATGCCGACCACCGTGGGCCCGAGGCCCAGGCCGATCAGGTTCAACGCAAAGAGGAGTACGGCGGACGCCGTCGCGCGCATGCGGAGGGGGGCGAGGGCTTGCACGAGCGCGTACGTGGGCGCTGCGAAACTCGCGCCGAAGAAGACCGAGGCGGCGTAGAAGGGCATGCCGAACGCGAAGCTGGGTGCGAGGAGCGTCACCGCGATGAACGGGACGCTCACCGCGCTGCCGATTGCCGGGATCCAGACGAGCCAGCGGACGTCCCGCCGCAGAAGTCGGTCGCAGAGAGTTCCGGCGAGGTAGGTTCCGGCCGCGCCCACGAACCCGAGAACCATGCCGAGGGTGAGACCGATCTCCGCGTACCCGACACCGAAGACGCGGATGAGGAACGTCGGCATCCATGCGATGGTCCCGTAGTTGGGCATGGCGTAGAGGCCGGCCGCGATCGCGATGTGGATGTAGGTTCGGAGGCCACCGAGCAAGCGAAGGCTCTCGCCGAGACTCGGGGCCTCCTCGGCTGCGTCGCGTCCCTCCGAGAGGCCGCGCGGCGGCTCGGTGATGAAGGCGGCAACCAGCAAGGCCACCAACAACCCCGGCAACCCGACGACGAGAAAGGCCACCCGCCAGCCAAACGTCTGCTGGAGCCATCCGCCGAGCACGAGTCCGACGAGGATCCCGCCGTTCGCCCCCGTGTTGTAGATGGCGATCGCGCGGGTCCGTTGCTCGGGTGGAAAGTAATCGGAGATGAGAGAGTGCGCAGCCGGCGTGGCCGAGGCTTCGCCGACGCCGACCGCGATGCGGGCGAGCGCGAGCTGGCTGAAGCTCTGCACGAATCCGGACGCCGCGGTGGCGAGACTCCAGAACGCGACGCCGATGGACATCACGACGCGTCGCGATCTGCGGTCCGCGAGTCGTGCGATCGGGATTCCGGCGACCGTATAGAACACCGCGAATGCGAACCCGGTGAGAAAGCCCATCGCCGTGTCGCTCACTCCGAGTTCCTGCTTGATCGGCTCGAGGAGGATGGAGAGGATGTTCCGGTCGACGAAGTTGAAGACGTAGACGATCCACAGGATCAGGAGCACGCGGCGCCCCGCGGAGGAGGTCGTGGGCGCGGCTGCGGCTTCGTTGCGGTTCAAGGACACGGGCTCACCGCGACCGTTGCGGAAAACGGCGCACGAGGAAAGCGAACGGGCCGGGTCGTCGAGATGCCCGCCGCACACGTGGTAGCGTCGGCCCATGGCGATTCGACGACTCACGCACATGGGAATCTGCGTTTCGGACCTCGAGCGCTCGCTGCTCTTCTATCGCGACGTGCTCGGGTGCCAGGAGGTCGGGCGCCTCGATCTGAAGGGCGAGCCCACCGCCACGTTGAACGGGATGTCCGACGTGGACGTGCGCACGATCTACCTGGAGCGAGATGGATGGCGCCTCGAGCTGATCGAGTTCATCGTGCCGGAGCCGGTCGGCTCCAGGGAGGCGAGGCCGATGAACCAGCTTGGCCTCACCCACGTGGCGTTCCGCGTGGACGACCTCGATGACGCGTGCGCCAAGATCGAAGCCGCCGGCGGGAGCCTGCTCGCCGGGACCCGCCTCGATCTCCCGGGGCCCACGCGCGTAATCATGGCTCTCGACCCCGACGGCGTGCGGCTCGAGCTTCTGGAGAAGTCGGGTGATCCTGATTCTCTTCCCGGTGGTGGTGGCGTCACTCGAACATGATCACGTTGCGGGCGGCGGAACCCTCGCGCATCTCGTCGAAGCAGACGTTGATCTCCTCGAGGGGACGGCGCGCTGAAATGATCTCGTCGAGCAGGAGCTGCCCGTTCAGGTAGAGATCCACGAATCGCGGCATGGCGATGCGGAATCCAACGGAGCCCATCGTGGAGCCGATGAGCTGTTTTTCGTTCATGACGACGTCGAAGCCGGGGAGGGCGAGAGGCTCGCGCTCGGTGATGACACCGACGAGGACCGCTGTTCCTCCCCGCTTGGCCATGTCGTACGCCTGGCGGGCGGTAGCGTTCGTACCGACCGCTTCGAAGCTGTAATCCACGCCCCCGCCCGTGAGTTCTTTCACCTGCTTCGCGGCCTTGCCTTCCGAGGCGTTTACGCCATCGGTCGCGCCAATCTTCTTGGCGAGATCGAGCTTCCACTCCTGTGTGTCGATCGCGATGATCCGCGTGGCGCCGGCGATACGGCACCCTTGGATGATGCTGAGACCGACGCCGCCGCAACCCACGACGGCGCACGTGGAGCCTGCTTCGATACGTGCTCGGTAGAGTGCCGCCCCGAGTCCGGTCGTCACGCCGCAGCCGATGAGGGCCGCGCAGTCGAGAGGCATCTCTTCGCGGATCTTCACGAGCGAGTTCTCCGGCACGAGCATCTGCTCGGCGAAGGACGAGAGCTGCGCCATCTGCGCCACCGGCGTCCCGTCGAGAGAGAGTCGCGACGGTTCTCCATCCTGTCGATCGAACATGAGGCCGCCGCAGAGGTGCGTTCGGCCACTCGTGCAAAAGTCGCAGATCCCGCAGAAGATCGAGAGGCACGCGATGACCCGATCACCGGGCTTTACGTACGTGACGTCATCACCCACCTGCTCGACGATGCCCGCGGGTTCGTGCCCGGGGACGATGGGCCCGCGTCGACGCCGGATGAGGTGCAAGTCACTGTGACACACGCCCGACGCCACGGTGCGGAGCAAGACCTCGCGGGGGCCCGGCTTGTCGATCTGGATGTTCGTGATGTCGAGGGGCTGATCCGGTTCGTTGAGTACTGCGGCTTTCACCGTGTCTCCTCCATCTTCCTAGGCGAAGCCGTAGAGCCGCGCGCAGTTGCTGGCCGTGATTTTCCTGCGGTCCGCCTCCGGTAGAGCGCCCAGGGCCTCCTCGATGGCCCGCAGAGAGTTCGGGAACGTGCTGTCCGTATGCGGGTAGTCTGACGCCCACATACACGAGTCGGCACCGCCGCCATGTCGAGGTGATCGTCGCAGGAGTAGATGCGGGTCCCGGAATCCATGCGTCTCCTCGCCCGAGACTGCGCCTCGCCGTCAGGCCACGCTGCGCCGGAGCGCGCCGGGTTCGTCCAGCCACCGATTCAGCGCCTCGGTGCGAGCGTTCCGGCCAATGAGAACGTGCTCGATCGCGCGCCGGATGCGGCGCTGCTGCCCCGCCGTGATCGCGACCTGGCGAAGCAGGAAGTCCGCCTGCCGCCCGTGGTCTTCTTCCGCGTAGGCGTGGACCTTGAAGTTCTCGACTTCGAGGCCGTAGTGCTCCCGCATCCCCTCGTACATCATCTTCGCGTAGTTCGTGGACGCAGCGAACCGCTCACCGGCCCAGCCGAACGCCGCGAGACCCTCCTCGTAGCTCCGACGCATGTAGTAGAGGCTCGTGAAGACCGAGCCGATGGTTTCCGGCATGGGGCGGTAGTTCATGAGATCGTCGTCCGAGATGCCGAGCATCCGTGCCCACTCGACCTTCATGTCGACGTGGTTGGCGTCGCCCGCGAAGCCGAGCTCGTCGGCCACGTTCTGCGACCAATGCAGAAAGTGCTCGCTCGATCCCAGCGTGAGCGCATCGACGTCCGGCGCGCTGGCGACGAGCGACGCGAACTCGGACGTGTACCACTTTCCGAGGAAGTAGTATTCCTTGCAGAAGCGCTTGAGGAGGTCCTCCGAGAGCGTGCCGTCGGCGACGCGTGGCCACACCGCGTTCTTGGCTGTCGCGACCTCGGCTTGGAGTGCTCCCAGACTCGCCATGTACTCGTCGACGGGTAGGGCGCCGGTGTGTTCTGCTCCGGCGCCGCGGACGTCTTTGAATTCTCTCTGGCTCACCTTGGCCTCCGTTTCGATCAGGACTCCGCCTTGGCGGGCTCGTCGAAGATCATCGTCTTCGCTTCCAAGAAGGGGTGCAGCCCCTCGGTGCCGCCTTCGCGGCCAATGCCGGACTGCTTGAAGCCGCCGAACGAGATGCTGAAGTCCGTCTTGAAGGCGTTGTGCCCCACGGTTCCCGCGCGGATCCGCCGACCGACGGCGTACGCGCGCTCGGGGTCGTTCGTGAACACGGACGAATTGAGTCCGTAATTCGTGTCGTTCGCGATCTCGATCGCGTGCTCTTCGCTTTCCGCCGGAATGACGGTGAGCACCGGTCCGAAGATCTCTTCGCGCGCGACCGTCGAGTCGTTGTCGGCGCCGGCGAATACCGTCGGTTCGACGTAGTAGCCGCGGTCGAGGTGCGCGGGGCGAGCACCCCCGGTTGCGATGCGTACGCCTTCCTCACGCCCTTTGGCGATGTACCCCTCGACGGTGTCGCGTTGACGCGCCATCGCAAGGGGGCCGACCCGGGAAGACTCGTCGAACGGATCCCCGACCTTCATCCTGCCGAGCCGGGCGGCCAGGGCGTCGACGAAGTCGTCGTGGCGCTCCTTGCTGACGATGAGCCGGGTGAGCGAGGAGCAGACCTGGCCATTCATCATGAGGGCACTCTGTGCGAGCGACTTCGCGGCGGTGTCGAGGTCGTAGTCGTCCAGAATGATTGCAGGCGACTTGCCGCCCAGTTCGAGCGTGCAGCGGGCGATGCGCTCGCCGCAGATCGACGCGATGCGGCGACCGGCCGCCGTCGATCCGGTGAAGCTGATCTTGTCGACCCCGGGGTTCGTGACCAGCCGTTCCGAAACCTCCCGCTCGGCGGTGAGGACGTTGTAGACGCCGTCGGGCAGACCGATTTCCTCACAAATCTCTGCGAGGAGGTAGGGCGCGGAGGGCGCTTCCGGGGAGCCCTTCACGATGACTGTGCAGCCGGAGATGAGTGCGGCAGCCGTCTTCTGCGCGACCAGAGAGTTCGGAGCATTCCAAGGAATGATTGCGCCGACGACGCCGACGGGCTCCCGTACGAGGAGCGATCGCTTTCCGTCCTGCGAGACGTGCGGTTCGGTCCACGGGAACGTTTCCGCGAACCCGGCGTGGACGCGGAAGGTGTTGGGTGGACCGTGCTTGACCGCGCGCTGGGCGAGGGTGTGTAGAACCCCGGACTCGCGTGTCCACGTCTGTGCGAACGCATCGACCTTCGTCGCCCACGCGGTCGCGATCTTTTCCAGCCACTCCGCGCGCTCTGCGTGGGTCATCCGCGGCCACGGGCCATCGTCGAATGCCTCGCGCGCCGCCCTGACCGCGCGGTCGACGTCATCGACCTGCGCTTCTGCGACGGAAAGGAAGACCTCTTCGGTCGCGCTGTCGCGGACGTCGATGCGCGCGGTGGAAGACGGCTCGACCCACCGTCCCCCGATGAAGAAACGGTCGGGATGTCGAAGGTATGCCTGGCCGGCGCCGCTGGGCATCGGTTCTCCTTTTGCACCGTGAGAACGGTGAATCGCGATGAGAGGTTGACCCTCGAAAAGGGAGAAGCGTATTCTACCCTTCGCGCGCATGTCAACTTGGAATGGAGGACGCAGTGATCGTGGCGGGTGAGAACGATGAAGGTTTCCGAGGCATTTCACGAGCAGCGATCGCATGTGTTGTGGTTCTCGCGTTCGGCTGTGGGGACGGGGCGACCGGAGGAAGCGGGGACGTGAACGAACCGACCGGCCCGGTGGCGGACGTATCGGAGGAGCTGACCGGCGGAAGCGGTCTCTTCCTGGGCTCGCCGGACGGGTTTGCGCGGCCGGAAGGCTACATCGATCAGGAGTTCGTCGCGTCGGGCACGGCCACGGCGTACGAGCCGGCCGAGCCGCTCACCAATGACGGTCGATGGACCTTCGAACCGAGCACGAGCGCGAGCTACCGCACGCGCATCTTGGTGCGCCGCCCGTCCCGGGCCAGCGACGCGAGCGGCGTGGTCGTCCTCGAATGGCTGAACGTGAGCGGGGGCGCCGACGCCAACCCGGAATACTTCACCCTTCAAGAGGAGATCGTGCGCCGTCGTCACACATGGGTCGGCGTATCGGCCCAACTCATCGGTGTGGAGGGCGGTCCTGTCCTCGTGACCACGCCAACCGGCGAAGGGGTCGCTGGCGTGGGCATCAAGCATCTCGACCCGGCTCGGTACGGGACGCTGGACCATCCAGGCGACGGATACTCCTTCGACATCTTCTCTCAGGTGGCGCGTGCGGTGGGGCAGGGGGGCTCGCTTCTCGGCGGGGTGACGCCCGAGATCCTTATCGCCTCTGGGGAATCGCAATCGGCCATCGCGCTCACGACCTACTACAACGGGGTGCAGCCGCTCAGCCGCGTGTTCGACGGGTTCTACGTGCACAGTCGTGGCGGCGCGAGCCTGCCGCTGGTCGGGCCCGGTGAGTTCGCGGATCTCGCCGGCTCCATCGGGAGCTCCGTTCGGCCGGTCTTTCGCGACGATCTCGACGCTCCCGTCCTCGACATCCAGGCCGAGGGCGATGTGGCAGGGCTTCTGAACTCGAGCGCCGCTCGCCAGCCGGACAACGACGGCTTCCGGCTTTGGGAGGTCGCCGGTACGGCGCATGCCGACGCGCGGCTGGTCGGAGATCTGGTGAATCACGTCGATTGCGGTGTCGGGGTCAACGACGGCCCGTTCCACGTCGTGGCCAAGGCGGCGCTTCGGGGTCTCGAAACCTGGCTACGAACCGGGGCGCAGCCGCCGACGGTGCCGCGCCTCGAGCTCGTGGACAGTGCCGCACCGCAGATTCTCCGCGACGGCGACGGCATCGGCCTCGGCGGGATTCGGACTCCACCGGTCGATGTGCCCGTGGACGCACTCTCGGGAGACCCGGGACCGAGCGCCGACGTCATCTGTTTGCTCCTGGGGTCGACGACGCCGCTCTCCGACGCCCGGCTCGCGGAGCTTTATTCGACGCGCGCCGACTACGTGCAGAAGTACGCCTCGGCTACCGACCGGGCCATCGACGCGGGGTTCGTTCTCGAAGAAGACCGCGATGCGATGCTCGCCTACGCCCAACCGTCCCGGATCGCCCCTTGATGTCGTCCGCGTGCGAAGCCGTGCGGCCCCGCTCGAACCACCGAAGGAGACTCGTGTGAAGGACTGGAAGACGATCGATTTCTTCAGCGACGAGTCGCTCCTCGAGGACCCGTATCCGTACTTCGAGGAACTGCGATCGGAGTGCCCCGTGCTCCGATTGCCGCATCTGGGTGTCGTCGCGGTCACGGGTTACGACGAGGCGAGCGACGTCTACCGGCGCTCCGACGAGTTCTCGTCGTGCAACGCGGTCGTCGGCCCGTTCGCGACCTTCCCGGTACCGCTCGAGGGCGACGACGTCGGCGACGTCATCGATCGCTACCGCGACCAGCTGCCGATGCACGAGCACATGGTCACGATGGATCCCCCGGCGCACACCCGGGAGCGGGCCCTTTTGATGAAGCTCCTCACCCCGAGGAGGCTCAAGGACAATGAGGAGTTCATGGCCGGCCTTGCCGAACGCCAGCTCGACGAGCTTCTACCGGCAGGTCGATGCGAGTTCATCAGCGCGTACGCGCAGCCGTTCGCGATGCTCGTCGTCGCGGACGTGCTCGGCGTGCCGGAATCCGACCACGCTCGATTTCGCGAAGGGTTCGGGCTTTCCGGACCACCAGGAGAGCTCGGCGAAACGGATCGGCAGGAGGGAGAGCTCAACCCGCTCGCTTGGCTCGACGAGTGTTTTAGCGACTACATTGAGGATCGCCGGCGTTCACCGCGGAAGGATATCCTGACCGACTTGGCGTTGGCGACCTATCCGGGGGGAGAGACCCCCGAGGTCATCTCGGTCGTGCGCAGCGCGACCTTCCTCTTCGCCGCCGGCCAGGAGACGACGGCCCGTCTTCTCGCCACCGCGCTCCGTCATCTCGGCGAACACCCCGAGCTGCAGGACGAGCTGCGCGAGCACAAGGATCGGATCCCGAACTTCATCGAAGAGGCACTCCGGATGGAGAGCCCGGTGAAGACGGATTTCCGGCTCGCACGCCGCACGACGACCATCGGAGATGTCGACGTGCCCGCCGGTACGCCTGTGATGTTGCTGAACGGCGCTGCCAACCGCGACCCGCGTCGCTTCGAGTGTCCGCACGAGTTTCGGACCGACCGCCCGAACGCCGGAGCGCACATCGCGTTCGGTCGCGGAGTACACTCTTGCCCGGGCGGCCCTCTGGCCCGCGCCGAAGCGCGGGTGAGCCTGGAGCGCATCCTCGACCGCATGCGCGACATCCGACTCTCCGAGGAGCACCACGGACCGCCCGGCGCGCGTCGCTTCACGTACGAGCCAACCTGGATTCTGCGCGGGCTCACGAAGGTGCACCTCGAGTTCACGCCGGTCGAGGTCGGTCGATGAGCCGCGTCGCGGTCGTAACCGGGGGCGCCTCCGGCATTGGGCTCGGTGTCTGTCAGCAACTCGCCGCTGATGGTCATCTCGTCGCCGTGCTCGACCGAAACGGAGCTGCGGCCGAGGCGGCGGCCGACGAGTTACGTGGGGGAGGCGCGAGGGCGATTGCCCTCGAGATCGATGTGACCGACCGCGTTTCCGTCCTCGAGGGCTTTGCGAAGGCCCGGAGCGAGCTCGGGCCCGTGGCGATTCTCGTCACGAGTGCCGGCGTCGAGTCGTTTGATGCGTTGCTCGAGATCACGCCCGAAAAGTGGGACCAGATCCTCGGGGTCAACCTGACCGGTACGTTCCACTGCGTGCAGGCTGCGGTGCCCGACATGATTGACGCGAAGTGGGGGCGGATTGTCACGATTGCATCATCGAGCGCGCAATCGGGTGCTCCCAACATGGCTCACTACGCGGCATCGAAGGGCGGCGTCCTTTCCCTGACCAAGGCCCTCGCGGTGGAACTGGCGCGCAGCGGGATCACCGCCAACGCCATCACCCCGAGCCTCGTCGATACGCCCATGGCGCGTGCCGCCGAAGCGGCCGGCGATTTCCCGGGGGTCGACATCGTGGGGCCCATGGTTCCGCTCGGGCGAGCGGGTACTCCCGAAGACATCGCCGCCGCGTGCAGCTTCCTTTGCGCCGAGAGTGGCAGCTACATCACGGGCCAGGTAATCGGTGTCAACGGCGGCATGTACATCTGAGCGCGCGCACTCGTCATCGGGGCCGACCACAGGGGCCGTCACAGGGAAGGGAGTCGCGGCTAATCGAGGAACTCAGCCGCGCGGTGGCGGAACTGCCACGTCCCGTTCTCGTAGCGGAGGGTGTCGCGGTAGCGGCCGACGACCTGGATCGCCCAGCCGGACTTCCCCTTGAGGAGGAGAACCACGTCGCTCGACGCCGTGGCCTCGTGGTCGTCCCAGTCGGTGACGAGGGTGTTTACGACGAGGTGTCGCTGGGGGCGTCGCGGCTTCCACTTGGCGTAGGCTTGGTGGAGGGCTTCATGTCCCTGATGGCTTCCCAGTCCGGGAATGTCGCAGCTCCCGTCGGCGCGGAACGTGGCCACGACGTCTTCGGTGCGGCCATCGTCCAGGGCCTGGGTGTAGGCGGCGATCGTCGCCCGGACACCTTCCACGACTTCGGCGTAGGACGCGGTGCTCATTTCGCTCCTTCTTCGAACGCGATCTCCACGATCGGCCGCTCGAGCGGGTTTACGTTGACCTCGCGGAGTGCCGGAAGCAGGCTTTCGTGAGGAAGCCCTGCGAGGAAGCCGTCGATCATCCGGTGCACGTTCGAGATGTGCCCTTCGGCCTTCTCCGATAGGCGCATGTACTCGAACCCCTTTGCGTGAAGGCCACGCTGCTGCCGCGGCAAGTTCGAGAAGTCTTCGGTTGGGATCGGCGGGGTTCGTGGGTCGTCGCACTCCCATGGCTCGGGCGGGGACGGTCGCTCCGGAGCTTGGTCGTCGGGAAAGCGCGTGAGCGACCAGACCTCCATGAGCGTTTCTTCCGGACCCAACGGGCGGAACCGGTACGAGGAGGCGCTGCTGTACATCGGCAGTACGAACCAGTGTGGGAAGCAGTAGCCCATCGGCTCGTTGAGGCCGTGAGCCTCGAGGTCGTTCAGGTCCGGCATGTCGGAGCCTCGGTCTCGGTGCCAGCGCACGACCGCGTCGTTCAGCGTGCGGTGCCAGGTGGGGATTGCCACGGCCGGGTCGGCGGGCAACTCGAGGCCTTGGAGGCCTTCCGCGATGCGAACGTCGTTCGCGTGGACCATGCCGGCCATGCCTTCGCTCATGACGCGCAGGTAGTGGAGTTCGGCCTCGACGAAGGCGCGCGGGTCGAACGTTCCCGCTCTCGGGGGGAATCGTCCCGGAATGACGAGGCGGGGGTGGGTCGTGACGACGTGGTACTGCTCTTGGAACGCTTCCTGCGCGAGCTTCCAGTTCACCGGAAGTCGGAAGGAGGACCACCACTCGGTGCGCATCGACTCGACCTTCCACGCATCCAGAATGGTCGCCGCCGGCTCGATGCACTGTCGAAGCGGCGGAGCGTCGTCGTCGAGATTGATCCACGCACACCCGCCCCACGGCTCGCAGCGCACGGGCACGAGGTCGAGATCTCCCGGCCGCAGGTTGTGCTCCGCGAAGGTCCGCGACTGCGTGACGCGCGTGTTCTTACCGTCGGCGCCGTAGCACCACCCGTGGAACGGGCAGGTGAACCCGTGCTCACAGTTCCCGCGCCCCTCGGCGAATCGAACGCCGCGATGCCGGCAGGCATTCTGGAAGGCCCGGACGCCCATGTCGTCGGTGCGCATGACGATGATCGACTGATCGAGGATTTCGTACTCGGCGAAATCGTGGGGCTCCGGGATCTCTTCGAGTCGGCACGCCATCTGCCAAACGCGAGGCCAGAGTCGCTCGTTCTCCATGGCGTAGAACCCGGGGTCGAAGTAGCGCTCCTTGGGGACCCGGTCCGGGTACTCCATCGGGTGCGGTACCGGGAGCGCCTTCCACTTCTGATCCCCGATCGTCATGCCGGTCTACCTCTTGGTTCCCGCGAGGGCGGGTGATCGTGACAGCCGAAACGCGGCGTAGTCCTTCTCGACGACGTCGGCGATGATCGAGAACAGCTTTGGCCTCCCGCCCGAGTTGAGGAGGTACTTTCGCGGCTTGCCGGGGATGTTCGAGCCGAAGAAGTAGCTGTTCTCCCCGAACGAGGACTTCGCAGCACCTCGGTCGACCATGCTCGTCCAGCGGTCTTGCGAAATCGGCTCGGCCTCGACGACGTCGTAGCCCTTGTCGCGTGCATGAATGAGGGTCTCGGTCACGAAATCCACCTGATCGCCGTTGTACCGCGGATTGTTGCCCGCTGCTGCGTGCGGCCCTCCGGGGAAGAACAGGTTGGGAAAGCCTGTCGTTTGGACGCCCAGGAAGGTCTTCGGGCCGTCCGCCCACGCCTCGACGAGCGCGAGGCCGTCCTTGCCGCGAAGTCCCATGCGCGAGAGCGCGCCCGTTCCAAAGTCGAAGCCCGTCGCCCATACGACGAGATCGATCTCGCGCGCGCCGTCGCGGGTTTCGACACCGGTCGGGGTCATTCTCGTGATCGGGGTCTCCCCGAGGTCGACCAGCGATACGTTCGGACCGTTGAAGGTCTCGTAGTAGCCCGACACGAAGGGCGGGCGCTTCTCGCCGAACCCATGATCGTTGGGGATCAGTCGGTCCGCCGTCTCTGGATCCTTCACGGCATCTCGAATCTTCGTAGCCAAGAACGCACACCACTCCGCGTTCGCGTCCTCGTTGAACAGCAGGTCGATGTAGTTGCTGGTCAGCTTGGTGAACCCGGGGCTATTCCACATCGCTTCGAAGAAGGCGAGGCGCTCCTCTTTCGAATCATCGAAGGCGCCGCGATCACACGCGGGGTGATGGAAGCCATGGATGGATGTGTTGAGCGTCTCGCGCAGCGATTCGAACTCGACCCGTAGGCGTTCTTGTTCTTCTCGTGTGATCGGCGCGTTGTTGAGCGGGGTGCACCAGTTGGCGGTGCGCTGATACACCGTCAATGACGCGACCTTGCCGGCGATCTCCGGGATGATTTGCACTCCACTCGAACCAGTGCCGATGACCGCAACGTGCTTGCCGGCGAAGTCGACCGGCGCCGCCGGCCAGCGCCCCGTGTGGTACGACTCGCCACGGAACTCTTTTCGGCCGGGAACCTCGGGGAAGTACGGCACGGAGAGAACGCCGGTGGCGGCGATCAGGAACCGTGCGCGAAGCTCGGTGCCGTCGTCGCTTCGCACGAGCCACGTTCCCGACGACTCTTGGAACGAGGCCGCGGTGACCCGCGTGCCAAAGCGCATGAGTCGTCGAAGGTCGAACCGGTCCACTACGTGATTCAGGTAGCGCTCGGTTTCCGGCTGGCCGGCGAAGTGCTCCTGCCATTCCCAATCCTCGAAGAGCTCCTTCGAGAAAAGATACCCGTAGGAGTAGCTCTCCGAGTCGAATCGGGCGCCGGGGTAGCGATTCCAGAACCACGTGCCGCCGACGCCGTCGCCCGCTTCCAGGAGCCGCGCCGAGAACCCCGCTTCACGCGCACGGTACAGCTGGTAGATCCCGGTGATGCCGGCGCCGACCACCAGAACCTCGGCATCGACTGCGGTGGAGTCCGACGTCTGCTCGTCCATGGGTTCGTTGCTGGGCATCGGTCGTTGCGATTCCGGAATCAGACGGTTGCGATCGGGGTCGTGGGCGACCCGACGGCGCCGGGCAAGCGTAGAGGCGGCGCCGTGAGGAGGAAGCGGCTTCGTCCGTGTTCGCGCAACCAGGACGCGAGCTCGTGTAGGTACCACATCTCGCCGAGCGGGACGCCGAGCTTGAACAGGCAGAGGTGGTGGAGCGGGAGAAACGAATGCCGCTCCGGGTTGCGAGACTTCCCGAGCAGGCCTTCGACCGCATAGTTGTCCGCCACGAGGGCGGAGATCTGCGAGTCGGCAACCCACTCGAGCAGAGCCTCGTCGCGTGCGTCGAGATAGCTGCACATCATGTGGATCTTCACGGGATCCGGATTCCGGTTCCACTCGAGGACCTTCGTCGCGAACCCAGTGTGGAGCAGCAGCATGTCTCCCGGTTCGACGACGACGTTGTCGGCGGCCATGATCTCCTTCAGCGTCTTCAAGTCGACCCCGCGCCACTCGTGGCCGAGGTGGTGTGCCACGTCGACGAGGACCCCTCGGCCCTGCACGCCGTGGAAGGCCATGTGCTCCAGGCCGAGGTGGCGTGCGAAGCAGGCATGCTCGCCGCCATCTCCGGACGCGTCTCGCTTCGGGCCGACGAGATCCGCGCCCGCGCGATATCCGTTGTAGTAGACCGATTCCTCGACACCGTCGCCGTTGGCATCGAACTCTGCGCCGACGTGGGCAAGGGAGTCCCACTGGGTCGAGTACTGGAGCGACAGTGTCACGACATCGTCGGCCCAGACGTCGATGTGGCGGTCGTCGCCCTCGTCCATGTCCTTCATGCGGACGTTGTAGAACTGTTCGGGGGCTCCCTTCATGTCTTCGGTTGGTGCGAGCCGGGGCGGGTGACGCCGCTGGTTCAGCGCGGTGCCTCCCGGGAAGTCGAGGGGCAGGCTCAGCGAGAAGCTGATGCCGGCTTCGATCTCGCGGGCGCCTTCGAGGATCTTCTCTGGGGTCAGCAGGTTGATGCGGCCGAGCTCGTCGTCGTCGCCAAAGTCGCCCCAGGTCGAGCCGGGGGGGCGTTGCTTCCACCGCTTCGTCACAGTTTTCCTCCCTCGTAGCCGGCTGGATAGGGCCGTTCCCGGAATCGGAAATGGCATACTCCTATATCGTGAGTGAGCTTTACATCGATTGGGGCACGGGTCTATACTTGGATCGAACGCTCCGGAAGCCAAGCCTCCGCAGCGGTATTCCGAGCCTCATACGCCAATTCAATCAGAAGGGTGGCAACGCGATGATCGGTGAGAACTTCGTCTGCTCCGCAGATGGGCACATTCTCGAGCCCAACGATCTGTTCTCGACTCGACTCCCCAAGCACCTGCGCGACAAGGCGGTGTGGGAGGAGGACTTCGAGATCGAACCGCTCGCCGAGGGTGGGGTTCGAGATTTCCGACGCCTTCACACGCCGGGTTTCGAAGGCTGGACGGTGTCGCGCTATCGGCATTACGACGGCTCGGCAAATACCGGTGATCCGGATCGAATCATCGAGGATCTGGACCACGACGGCATCGATACGCAGGTGATGCACCCGAACCTATCCCTGTTTGGGCTCTACTCGGACCACCATGAGCTCTCGATGGCCCACGCGCGCGTCTACAACGACTACCTCATCGAGAGATTCACGCCGTACTTCGGCCGGATCGCACCGACCGCGCCCATCCCGATGAGTGACGTCGACGATGCGGTCGCTGAGATCGAGCGCGTTGCCGCCGCGGGGTTCCGCGGCGTTCTGCTGCCGGCCATCGCGCCGAAGCCGTACTTCTCTCCCGAGTACGATCGCGTGTGGGCCGCGACGCAGGCGGCAGGCATGCACGTCTTCATGCACTGCGCGACCGGCGGGGTGAAGATCGACGACCCGGAATCCACGACGCTCAAGACCGTCATGGGCGTCGCGGCCGAGGTGAACGAGCCGATGACGGGCAGAGTGGCCGCGCGGCGGATGCAGACGCAGTGCCTCTACGGGCCGATGGCCCCGCAGAAGATCATGATCGATCTGATCGGCGCCGGCGTTCCCGAGCGCTTCCCGGGCCTGCACTTCGCCATGATCGAGTTCGATGCCTACTGGCTCGTGTCGCTGGTGGGGGCCATGGACAAGGCGTGGACCGCGAGCATCGGGCAGGATCTCGACTGGTGGCTCGGCTACTGGGATTCGAAGCGTGCCGACGACGACCAGCCCCACATGGCGCGTATCCTCCGCGTTGGCGAGAAGTGGCCTTGGCCGCTCCGTCCGAGCGAGTATGTGCGGCGCCAGTTCCACGTCTCCTTCCAGGACGATCCGGTCGCCGTCGCCGCTCGTCACATCACGGGGCTGTCGACCGTGATTTGGGGCGCGGACTATCCGCATGCGGAAGGCACGTTCCGGGGGAGCAAAGCGCTGGTGAGAAGCATGTTCGCTGAGGTCCCCCAGAACGAGCAGGCCGCGATGCTGGGGGGCACTCTCGCAGGCCTGATGGGCTTCGCGGGCCCGTCGGCCGCGTGACGCCCGTGGCGGCGCGGGGACGTCGGCCATGAAGGAACTCGGGTTCGAAGGTCGCGTTGCCGTCGTCAGCGGGGCGGGGCGCGGGATCGGCCGAGCGTACGCGAAACTGCTCGGGGCGCGCAGCGCTCGCGTCGTCGTGAATGATCTTGGTGGATCGATCCGTGGGGAGGGGACGGCTTCGGAACCGGCCTCGTCCGTCGCCGCCGAGATCATCGCGAGTGGCGGGGAGGCGATCGCGGACCACAGCGACGTTTCCACGCAGGTAGGTGCCGAAGCGCTCGTCGATGCGGCCGTCGGACAGTTCGGTCGCATCGACATCGTTCTCAACAACGCGGGGATCGTACGGTGGGCCGGATTCCCGGAAGCGGATGCCGACAACCTCGAGCGGCATCTCGCGGTCCACGTCGGCGGTTCGTTCCACACGGCGCGCGCCGCCTGGCCGCATATGGCCGAACAAAGTTACGGCCGCATCATCATGACGACGTCGTCCGGATTGTTCGGGCTTCCGAACAATCTCTCCTACGCAACGGCCAAAGCGGGGGTCGTCGGACTCACGCGGAGTCTCGCGACTGCGGGCGGCGCGCACGGCATCAAGATCAACGCCATCGCTCCGGCGGCGATGACTCGCATGGCCGGCCGCGCGAAGGACGAGGCTGAGGATGCCGGCGAGATGTCGCCCGACCTCGTTGCCCCGATGGCGGCGTTCCTCGCCCACGAGACATGCCCGGTGAACGGCGAGATCTACGCCGCGGGGGCAGGGCGCTTCGCGCGGATCTTCATCGCACAAGCGGCGGGTTACGTTGCCGAGAGTTCCGGGCCGACGATCGAAGACGTGGCGCAGAACTGGGCGGCGATCAACGACGCCGCGGCCTCCGCGATCCCCGCCAGTCTCCAGGATTGGTCGACGTTCTTCCTGGCGCACCTCCGCTGATCCGTGTGGGAAATGTTGACTACCTTTTTGATAAAGGCAAATTCTACCCCGCCTACCCAACAGTGATGCGGACTCGAATTGCCCTGGCGCCGACGCGCAGCTGGATCTGGTGGTTCGTCATGGTGACGATCCTCTTCGTCGCCTCTGCGAGTAGCGCTTCGGCCGAGCCCACGGGTGGTCCCGAAGCACCCGCCGAGTACCAGCGCGGGGTGGACGGGCAGGACGGCCCGAGCGGGACGACCGACGAGATCGACGCAGCCGAGGCTCAGGCGCAGCAAGCAGCGGAGGGCCGCGCCAGCGGGCTCAGCCGCCGGACGGCCGCGCACGTCGAGGAGATCGTCGTGAGCGCGCGGAAGCGCCAGGAAGCGCTCGAGGACACGCCGGTTGCGGTCACGGCGCTCGGTGCGGAAGCTCTTCGCGAATCCAGTGTGCAACGGATCGACCAAGTGGGGGAACTCGTTCCCAACTTGAATGTGTCGACGGAGCGCCAGGGGAACATTGCACTGTTCAGCATCCGCGGTGTCGGCACGGGGAGCGCCGACATCCAGTTCGATCCGGGTGTGGCGCTCTATCTCGACGGCGTGTTCTTTCCGCGCGCGCCGGGTTCGCTGCTGAACATCGTCGACGTGCAGCAGATGGAAGTACTTCGCGGGCCGCAGGGCACCCTCTTCGGCAAGAATAGCGTCGGCGGTGCGATCAACATCACGACCGTAAAGCCGCAGCCCGAAATGCAGGGCTTTGCCATGCTCCGCCCCGGAAACTGGAACGGGTTCGATTCCCAGATCATGCTCAATGTCCCGATCGTCGAGGACGTGCTCCTGAGCCGCGTCGCGTTCTTCACTTCGCGTCGCGATGGCTACGTCTACAACACCTTCCGGGACGAGTATGCGAGCGACGCGAACGAGCTGGCCTTCCTAGGCAGCTTGCGTCTCCTTGCCACCGACGAGCTGACGTTCGATGTCTCGGGAACGTGGAGTCGATCGAGCACCAAGGGGCTCGGCGGGCAGTGCATCGTAGTGCGCGAGGACGGCCCCGTCGCACCGTTGACGCCGCAACTGTTTCCCGCGTGTCGCGAGACGACCTTGTTCACCTGGTCGTCGGACTCCGCTGGCATCTCCGACATCGAGAGCGCTGGGACATGGGGGGTGATGAACTACGATATTGGCGACGCCTGGGTCTTGGAGGACCTGGCGGTCAAGGCGCTGGGCTCGTGGCAACACCAGACGACGCGCCTGCGCTTCGATGTCGACGGAACGTACCCGCACCAAGCGGTGCTCTCGACGGCGGGCGGCTCGTTCCTCGATGGCGCTCCGGGGCCGGCGGAGCAGACGCAGGGCGAGTTGCAGATCAACGGAGGGGCGCTCGACGGCCGCCTCGTCTTCGTCACCGGGTTCTTCGCGCAGTGGGAGAATGCGGAAGACAACCGAACCACGTCGGTGGGCTCTCCGCTCGAGACCGCGTCGACGACGGCCAACGGCAACATCAAGAACTGGACATGGGCTCCCTACCTGCAGGCCACGGGCGAACTGACCGAGTGGCTGAGCCTCACGGCTGGAGTCCGCTACACCGAGGACCACAAGGAGCTCACGCTCACCCAGACGCAGCCCTTCACTGGCGACATTCTTTTCCCCACCACGACGGGGGCGAAGCTCTTCACGAAGTGGACGCCGATGGCGAGCCTCGCCTCGACGCTGCCGGTCGATCTCTTGCCCGCTTGGGCCGATCACTTCATGGGCTACTTCACGTACTCTGAGGGCTTCAAAGGCGGCGGCTTCAACGCGCTTCCGGGTGCGCAGGGGAGTGCGGAAGACGCGTCGCTCGCCGCGCCGTTCGGTCCGGAGACGCTGGACAGTTACGAGGTCGGCTTCAAGACGATTCTGTTCGAGAGCCGGCTCAGCTTCAACGCGGCGTTCTTCTACGCGATCTATGACGACATCCAGAAGATCTCGATCCAGACCGAGGGCACGGGTGATCAGATCGCCGTGCAGCGCATCACCGAGAACGCAGCGAAGGCGACGACGAAGGGCTTCGAACTCGAGATGATGGCACTCCCGATCGACGGGCTGCGGATCACGGGCAATATCGGCGTCACCGACGCGACCTACGACGAGTTCGCGAACGCGATCAGCGACTTCGACAACGAATTGATCGACCGCTCAGGCGAGGGCTTCAACAACGTGCCCGAGTTCACGAGCTTCCTTGCCATACAGTACTCCCTTCCCATCGAGGGCGACGCGCAGATCCTGCAAGGATGGCTGACTCCGCGCCTCGAGTGGTACTACCAGAGCGAGGTCCACCTGAACGGCCCGGAGATCGGGGCGTCGGTGCAGCACGGCTACAATCGCTTGAACGCCCGGCTCTCGTACGACTTCTGGGATGATCGTGCGCAGGTCGCCCTCTGGGGCAAGAACCTGGCCGATGAGGAGTACATCGTCTTCTCGACACCAACCGTCTCGACGTTCGGAACCGTGGTGAACTATACCGGGCTCCCGCGCACATGGGGCGCCGAGATTGCGTACCGGTTTTGACGATGGCAAGCCCGGGCGACGTCTACTTCGACCCGTACGACGTCGAGATCAACGCCGATCCCTATCCGACGTTCCAGCGTCTGCGTGAGGAGGCGCCTCTCTACCACAACGACAAGCACGGCTTCTTCGCGCTGAGCCGGTTCGAGGACGTTCAGTCGGCGTTGGCGGATCACGAGACCTACATCTCGGGGCGGGGCGCGATCGTCGAGTTCATTCAAGCGAACGTTCCCGTGCCGCCGGGCGTCATCATCTTCGAGGATCCGCCCATCCACACGGTCCACCGCGGGTTGCTGTCGCGGGTGTTCACTCCGAGAAAGATGAACGCTCTCGAGGGAAAGGTCCGCGAGTTCTGCGCGCGGAGTCTCGACCCGCTGGTCGGAACCGGGGGCTTCGACTTCATCGCAGATCTGGGCGCTCAGATGCCGATGCGGGTCATCGGCATGCTGCTCGGGATTCCGGAGTCCGATCAGGAGGCGGTGCGCGATCGCGCGGACAGCAGCCTCCGCACCAAGCCGGGCGAGCCCATGAAGTACGAAGACAAAGGACTCCCTACGGGCGAGGAGTTTGGCGAGTACATCGACTGGCGCGCCGATCACCCCTCGGACGACTTGATGACCGAGCTTCTGACCGCCGAGTTCGAGGACGAGACGGGCACGACCCGTCGGCTTCGTCGAGAGGAAATCCTCACCTACGTGAACGTCGTTGCGGGTGCGGGGAACGAGACGACGACGCGCCTGATTGGGTGGGCGGGGAAGGTGTTGGCCGATCATCCCGACCAACGCAGGGAGCTCGTCCGGGATCCTTCTCTCATTCCGAACGCCATCGAAGAGCTGCTCCGCTACGAGCCCCCCGCGCCGCACGTGGCGCGGTGCCTCAGTCGAGACGTCGAGCACCATGGCCAGGCGGTGCCGGCGGGCAGCATCGTGGTGCTTCTGGTGGGTGCCGCGAATCGCGACGAGCGACGCTTTCCGGACGGGGACCGGTTCGACATTCACCGCGAAGTCGGACAACACCTGGCGCTTGGCTACGGCATCCACTTCTGCCTCGGCGCGGCGCTCGCTCGGGTCGAGGGGCGCGTGGCGCTCGAAGAAGTCCTGAAGCGCTTTCCCGAATGGGAAGTCGATCGGGAGCACGCCAAGCTGTCTCCCACCTCGACGGTGCGGGGATGGCAAACCCTGCCCGTGTTTACGCAGGCCTGAAGGAGAACAGACGATGATCGATTCGATGAAGCAGAGGGCCGTCCTCATCCTGCCCCTGGTACTTGCCTGCGGCCTCGCTCTCGGGTGTGGGTCGGAGTCGACGCCTGGGACGACCACGTCGCCACCTTCAGAAACGCCGCCGGACCCGGTTCCAGAGCCGGAGCCAGAGCCGGACGACTGCGACGCGTCCTTCGACGGCGCCTACGACGCGATCCAGAGCCTCGTCTTCGAACGCCGCGGGTGTACGACCGACGTTTGTCACGGGAGCAGCGCCTCGGGCGGGCTCGATCTGCGTGCCGACGTGTCCTACGACAGCCTGGTGCGCGCCGATTCCGTCGGAAGTGAGTTTCGTCGCGTCGAGCCGACGAAGGTGAACGAGAGCTATCTCTTCCACAAGCTCGCGGCCGCGACTGATCCGTCGTTCCTGACGGTCGGAATCGCCGGGAGCGCGATGCCGCTCTCGGGTACGGCCCTGACTCCCGACGAGCTCGAGGCGATCCGTCTGTGGATCGAAGGGGCTGCACCCCGTGAAGGCTCGCTCGGTGACGAGTTCGGTGGCAATCGGATCGCCGACCTGCTGGGCGCCTGCCTGCCGGACCCCGATCCGGTGCAGATTCAGCCGCTGGAGGTGCCCGCGCGCGACGAGGGCGTGCAGTTGGCGATGCCGCCGCACGCGATTTCGGCGGCGAGCGAGTTCGAGATCTGCTTCGCGGAGTACCTCGATCTACGGGACCAGATCCCCGAGCGCTTCCTGACGCCGGACGGCAACGCCTTCTACGCGAACGGCCAGAAGCTGCTGGCCGATCCGAATACCCATCACCTGACGCTCAGCTACTCGGGCTTCGGAGCAGAAGCGGTGGACGCTCCCGAGTTCGGACGATGGGAGTGCGCGGATGGGCCGCGTCTGGGCGAGGAGTGCGATCCGCTCGACCGAGAGTCGTGCGCGGGCGCGCAGTGCCGGTCCGCGATCAGCAACAGCGTCGCGTGCATCGGATTCGGTCCACCCGGTGGGGCAAACGGCGCGTCGCCGGCGGGCCGGGTGAGCACCTCGAATGGGCTAGGCGGCTTCTTTGCCGAATTCCCGTCTCATGGGATCTTCTATTGGAACTCCCACGCCTTCAATCTCACGCCAACGGACCTGCTGCACCACCACTACACCAACGTTTACTTCACGGACGACCTACGGTTCCATGACGTCGTCTGGCAGAACACGTCCGGCCTCACCATCGCAGCCGGCACGCCGCCCTTCACGAAGGCCGAGTACTGTAGGGAGCACGTTCTCCCCAAGGGCACTCTCCTTCTCAGCCTGACGTCGCACACCCACAAGCGCGGCGAGCGGTTCACGATCGACCTGAAGAGCACGGGAGAGCGCCTGTACGACAACCCGTTCTGGGACGATCCCGTTTGGGACTACTACGATCCGCCTCTCGAGTTCGATGCGGACGATCCGGATGAGCGGACGCTCGTGTACTGCGCCGTGTACAACAACGGTGTTGCGTCAGATGGGTCACCCGATCCGGCTTCCGTGACACGGAAGTCGTTCAAGCCCGATCGCTCAGACTGTCGTCCCGTTGCCTGCGCGGAGGGGATGATTGGCGAGCCGTGCACCGGGCCCAATGATCATGCGACGTGCGACACGTCGCCCGGTGCGGGAGATGGTCTGTGTGACGCGTGTCCGATCACGTCGGGGCTGACGAGCGACGACGAGATGTTCATCATCATCGGGTCGACACTGGAGGTCGTGGAGTAGCGCCCCGTGCTCCGTGTCCTCGGTCTTCTGACCGGCGCTCTTGCTCTCGGGCTTGCGGTGGCCTTCCTGGTCATGGGTCCCGAGCCTCCGCCCGATGGGAGCGAGAGCGCAGAGCGCCTGGCTCCCGGCCCGTTCCGGGTTGGGAGCAGCGACCACGTGTTCGTCGACGAGGCGCGGCCGACTGCGGCGAACGGCGACTTCGCCGGCGCGCCGAACCGCACGCTCGAGGCGACGCTCTGGTACCCGGAGGACGCCACCGGGCCGCACGCCCTCCTGGTTTACAGCCACGGCTTCATGTCGTGGCGGACGGAGCACGCGGCGCTTGCCGAGCTCGCCGCGAGCCATGGATACGTCGTGGTCTCCGTCGACTTTCCGCTCACGAATCTCAGCGCTCCGGGTGGGCCGAATGCGACGGACGTCGTGAACCAGCCCGGAGATCTGTCGTTCGTGATCGACGAGATGCTCGGATGGGGCCCGGGCGAGCGCCCCTTCGAGGGGGGCATCGATCCGGAGCGGATCGGCACGCTCGGTGTGTCGCTCGGTGGTCTCACGACGATCCTCGTCACGTATCACCCGCGGCTTCGTGATCCTCGGATCCGGGCGTCCCTTTCGATCGCCGGTCTCGCTTCGTTCTTCGACGAGCGGTTCTTCGCCCATGCGGATCCCCCGTTCCTGATGCTCGCTGGGACGGCGGACGCTCTCGTGCCCTACGAGACCAACGCCGAACCGATCCCGCGCTTGGTTTCCAATGCTGCATTGCTCTCGGTCGGAAACGGAACGCACACCGGATTCGTGGCCGCGTCCGATCGCTTCCCCAACCGATTGATCCCTCAGCCCGATGCGATGGGTTGTTTCATGCTTCGCCGGAACCTCGACCCGGAGGCCGAGCCACCGGAGGGCTACTTCGCGAGCCTCGGCGACCCCGAGGACGGAGTGATATCTGGTTCGCGACCGCCCCCGTGCGCAAGCGGGTTGCCGGACGCCCCGCTCGCGCCCGGCCGCCAGCTCATGATCACCCGTCTCGCTGCTCTCGCATTCTTTGGAAGTCACTTCGCGTCGGATGCCGAAGAGCGCGCGGCCCACGGCCGGTACCTTCGCGACGGCCTGGCGAACGACTTTCCCGAAACGAGATACGAGGGTCAGGAGCGGGACCGGTCGGCCGCGCGGTAGTGGCCCGAGCCGTATTCGCGTATCCCGAGACCTGACATGAATCTCGCATTTACCCAGGAGCAGGATCTGCTCCGCGATACCCTTGCCGATCTCTTCGCGGCCGAGTCGAGTTCGGAGCGCATCCGCCGCGCAGAGGAGGCCGGCTTCGATCCCGAGCTCTGGCGACGTCTGGCGGAGACCGGCGCGTTCGGGATTCGTGTGCCGGAGGCCAAGGGCGGGAGCGCGTTGGGGGTCCTCGAGGCGACGATTCTTCTCTACGAGGCCGGGCGCCGGCTCGCGACCGGTCCGGTCGCGGAGAGCGTGGTGGCGTGTCGGCTTCTCTCCGAGTTCGGCCCCCCGCAGCTTCTCGCCGCGGCGTTGTCGGGCGAGGCGGTCGTGTCGCTCGCGCTCCGTCCGTTGGCGGACGGGGACGACCTCGTTCTGGCGGGAGGCACGCACGCCACGGCGGCCGTCGCGCGTCGCGGAAGTGAGATTGTTCTCGTCCGCCGCCCGCCGGCCGCGACCCAGGCTCGTAACCTGGGCGCCCCCGGACTCGGGCGTTGGCCCGGAGGGGAGGGCCGAGAGGTCGAGGTGCTGGCGACAGGCGAACGGGCGACGGTTGCATTCGCCGCGGCGCTCGAAGAATGGAAGCTGCTCACTGCGTCCTACGTGACGGGCATGGGGCGCGAGGCACTGCAGATCGCCGCGGCGTACGCGACCGAACGCATCCAGTTCGATCGGCCGATCGGCACGTTCCAGGCGGTCGCTCACCCGCTCGCGGACGCCGTCGCGGACGTGGAGGCGGCTCGTCTCCTCGTGCACGAGGCACTGTGGGCGATCGACCGCGGGCGGCCAGAGGCGGCGGCGTTGGTTTCGATGGCCTTCGCCTGGGCCTGCACTTCAGCGACGGGCGCGGCGCGACGTGGTGTGCAGACGCACGGAGGATACGGACTCTCCCTCGAGTACGATCCCCAACTCTACTACCGGCGGGTGAAGGCGGTCCCGTTGTTGGCGGGCGACCCCAACGACGAGTTGCTCCGGGCGGCCGACCGGTTGTGGAACGGCGAGCGCGTCTCGCTGCCCGACGTGGGCGAGGTGCCCTTCGACTTCGAGCTCGGGGAGCAGGCCGAGATCTTTCGAGCGGAGGTGCGGCGGTTCTTCGACGAGAACTTGACGGACGAGTTGCGCGCGCACGCGCACTTTTCGTGGGGCGGCCATGACGCCGCGTTCAATCGAAAGCTCGCGGCGGCCGGTCTCGCGTTCCCGTCCTGGCCTCGAGAGTACGGCGGCCAGGAGCGTGGAGTCTACGAGCAGATGGCGCTCGAGGAGGAGTTTTTCCGCGCGGGTTGGACGCGGCACGCCTTGGGTACGACTCGGATGGTGGGCGCGACGCTCATGCAGTACGCGACCGACGAGCTGAAACAGGAAGTGCTGCCGCGCATCGTCTCAGGCGATGCGGTGACGTCCCTGGGATACACGGAGCCCGCATCCGGCTCGGACGTCGCTGCGGCGCAGACCCGCGCCGTGCGCGAGGGCGACGATTGGGTGATCAACGGACAGAAGATGTTCACGAGCGGAGCCGACGTCGCCCAGTACGTGTTCCTCCTCACGCGCACGGACCCGGAGGCAAAGAAGCACCGGGGTCTGACGATGTTCTTGGTGCCGCTGGACGCTCCGGGCATCGAGATTCAGGCCGTCCATACCGTGGGCGACGAGCGGACGAACATCACCTATTACGCGGACGTGCGTGTCCCCGACCGCTATCGTATCGGTGACGTGAACGGTGGCTGGGGCGTGCTCAGTTACGCGCTCGAACTCGAGCATGGGGGTAGTTACCCCGACCACCACGTCGACCTCATCGACGGGGCCGCGCGATGGGCCCGCGCGGCACGCCGGGGCGGACGGCCGGCGATCGAAGACGCTCGTGTGAAGGAGCGGCTCGCGCGCGCGGCCACGCACTTCGAGGCGGCGCGCGTTCTGGCGCGCCAGTCGATGTTCGTCGCGGCCGAAGGTCTCCCCGCTCGTGGGCAGGGCCCGATGTCGAAGTTGTTCCAGACGGAGATTCTCGTCGAGGACGCGCAGGATCTTCTCGACCTCGCAGCGCCGGAGTCGTTGTTCGCCCGGGGAGACCCGGGCGCGGTGTCGGAAGGCGAATTCGAGTCGTGCTACCGATTCTGTCCCGCGGCCACGATCTACGCGGGAACGAGCGAGATCATGCGAAGCATCATCGCGCAGGTGGCGCTCGGGATGCCCCGCAGTCGCAGTTGATCTCGTTCGATACGTCGGGGGCTCAGTCGCGCGACGACCGGATTGCGGAGAGGACGCGCGGCGGTGACATGGGCAGCTCGGCGAGCCGGACGCCCACGGCTCGGTGGATCGCGTTCGCGATCGCGCCGGGCGGTGGCACGATCGGCACCTCTCCGACGCCGCGCACTCCCAACGGATGGGCGGGGTTCGGGATCTCGAGGATTACGGCGTCGATCATCGGGAGGTCGTTCGCGATCGGCATGCGGTAGTCGAGGAAGCCGTCGTTCTGGAGCTTGCCGTCCTCGTCGCAGACGTACTCTTCGTTCAAGGCCCAGCCGATGCCCTGAACCGTACCGCCTTGCAACTGGCCTTCGACGTACGCGGGGTGGATCGCCTTGCCGGCATCCTGCAGTACGGTTGCGCGGACGACATCGACGCGGCCGGTCTCGACGTCCACCTCGACGTCCGCGATCAGCCCCGCGACCGAACCTCCGACGACCTTGCTCGCGTTGATCGAGGCCCGACCGACGATCGGTCCGCCCGTGCGGCCGGCCTTCGCGGTGATCTCGCCGAAGGTCTTTCGGGCTCCCTCGGGCCCGACGACCGCGTCTCCCTCGAGCCCGACCTCGTCCACCGGGACGCGCCACGAACGTGCGGCATGCTCGCACAGCTGGCGCTTGACGTCCTGGGCGGCCTCGTACACGGCGAGGCCAGTCGCCAGAGTGACGCGGCTGCCGCCGGTTCCGTCGGTGAACCCGATCGAGTCGGTGTCGGCGACGTGCGGCCGTACCTGCTCGATCGCCAGCCCGAGCTCTTCGGCCGCGACCATCGCGCACGCCGTGCGTGTGCCGCCGATGTCAGGGGAGCCCGTGACGACGTTGGCCGTGCCATCGGGGTTCAGGTTGATCGTTGCGCTCGACTGCATGCCGCCGTTGAACCAGAAGCCGCAGGCGAACCCGCGACCGCGCCGCTTCGCGCTGGTTGCGCCGGTCTCGGGTTCGCCCAGAGGGTCGGTCCAATGCGGGTGGGCCTTGGCCGCTTCCAGCAATTCGACGAGGCCGAGTCGCTTGAACTTCGGGCCGGCGGGTTGCGGAGAGCCTTCGCGGGAGGCGTTGCGAAGCCGAAAATCGATTGGATCCATCCCGATCTCGCCTGCGAGCTCGTCGACGACCGACTCGACGGCGAACGCCGCATTCGTGGCGCCGGGAGCGCGGTAGGCCGAGACCTTCGGGCGATTGACGACCACGTCGCGCCCCTCGATGCGGAGCGCTTCCATGTCGTACGGCGAGAGGCAGGCCATCGCGCCCGGTCCTACGGGCGAACCGGAGAACGCGCCGGCCTCGTAAGCGAACCAACAGTCGGCCGCGGTGATGCGCCCCTCACGCGTCGCCCCCATCTTGATGCGGATGTGCGATCCCGACGTCGGTCCGGACGCCTGCAGCACCTCGGCTCGGCTCATCACCATCTTGACCGGACGAGCGGACTTCTTCGCCAGGAGGATCGCGATGGGCTCCAGGTAGACCGTCGTCTTTCCGCCGAAGCCCCCGCCGATCTCGGTTGGGAACACGCGAATCTTCGACAGCGGCATGTCCAGGATCCGGGCCGACAGGCCCCGGACGTCGAACGGTCCCTGAGTCGAGCACCAGACGGTGACTTGTTCGTCGGCGTCGACCTTGGCGACCGCGTTGGGTGGCTCGATGTAGCCCTAGTGCACCGCGGACGTGCGGAACTCTCGCTCGACGATCACGTCGGCGGCCTCGAACCCCGCAGCGACGTCTCCCCGCCCGAACTCGAAGATGGTCGCGACGTTGCTCGGTTCATCCTCTGCCTTGGGGGCGTCCGGGCGCATGTCGCGCGTACGCATGTCGGGATGGAGGATCGGCGCGCCGGGTGCGGTCGCGGCGGCGAGATCGATCGCTGGGGGCAGGGTCTCGTACTCGACGTCGATCAAGCCGACGGCTTGCTCCGCCACGTGTGGGCTGGTCGCCGCCACGGCGGCGATCGCGTGCCCGTAGAACAGCGCTTTGGTCTTGGCGAGGACACTGTCGCTCAAATCTTTGAAGCTGAGCGGCATCTCGCCGACCTGCTCGAAGCCGGGAGCGATCTCCGGCATGTCGGCGCCCGTGATGACCGCCTTCACGCCTGGCAAGGCCTCTGCACGAGACGTGTCGATGCTTCGAATGTGCGCGTGGGCGTGCGGGCTCCGAAGCACCTTGCCGTGGAGCATTCCGGGGAGCTGGATGTCCGCCCCGTATCGCGCTCGGCCTGTCACCTTGTCGATGCCGTCGTGACGCACCGGGGTCGTGCCAATGATCCGGAAGCTTCGTTCTTCGGTCAGGCCATCCGGCCTGGCGGGCGGCTCGGTTCGCTCCATGGCGTTGCCCCGAGGCTACTCGGTCGTTCGGTTGAGGAGGATGTCGGCGATCCACTTTCCGTCCGGGAACGATCCTGTCGTCGACGAGCTGAGCCATCCGGCGTCCGAGAGGAGTGTGATGCCGGTGATCGCCGCGGCGGCATCGCTACACAGGAAGAGGACCGGGTTCGCCTGCTCCATCGGGGTGAACGGTTCGAGGCCCACCTCCTCGCGGTAGTCGGCTGCGAAGCCGAGCCACATGTCCTTGTTCGCTTGGGCCAAGGGGGTGTCTGTCGGCCCTGGGCACACCGCGTTGATTCGGATGCCTTCCTTGAGAAGCTCGAATGAGGAACGTGCGACATAGGCGCAGACCGCTTGTTTCGTCGTGAGGTAGTCGCTCTTCTCGTGGTCTTCGAACCACTTGGCGGCGGCGTCGAAGTCCGGGATGTCCAACACCTCCGAGAGTTCCTCGAGGTTGGTTTCCCACCCGAGGCCGGCTGACGACGAGATGAGGCAGATGGCGCTCCCGCGCGGGAGCATCGCTTTGGACCGCAGGCGGTCTATCAAGTGCCGGTGTCCGACGAAGTTGATTCGCTCGATCCCCGGTGTCCCGTCGGCGACGCCGGCGCAGGAGAAGAGGGCGTCGACCCGCCCGCCGCATTCGTCCACGGCCGCGTCGATCGAGGCGCGATCGGCCAGGTTCAGCTGAATCTTGCCGACGCCGTCGAGCGGGATGTCGGCGAAATCCATCACGACCACCTCAGCACCGGCGTCCTTCGCCAGCGCGGCGGCCGCGGCGCCCATTCCCGTGGCGCCTCCCACGACCAACACTCGCTTGCCATCGTATCGGAACTTGTCGAACAGGTTCACGTCGTCCTTCTCCTGCGTCGGTGGGTCGGACGATCAGTCCGTCTTGGTGGAGGGTCGTCGGCTGCGCGGAACGGTCTTCTTTGCGTTCTCGGTATCGAACCCCATGCCGGCTGCGCAGTACTGCCAGATCGTTTGGGCTGGGAGGTCCGCTGCGCCGGCCGCGCCGAACAAGCGGCTGTGGACAGCCGTACGCACGAGGTAGTGCGTCAATCGTGCCGCGGCTGGGGGTGTGAGGCCGCGCCGTAAAGGCTGGACGGCAGCTGCGTCTCGGACCAACTCCGTCAGTAGGTCGAACTGAGGCTTCATCGCTAGTTCGAGGTCGTCGGGTCGGCTCTCGGCGAGCCTGTTCTGGTAGCTTGCAAGGGTTCTCGCGACGGGTTTCGTCGTTCCGGTCGAGAGCCCGACGAGGCCCTCGATGAAGGCGCGGAGCCGCCGCAGCGGGGCCTTGTGTTTCGCGACGAGTTCTTCGAGCCGCGGCACGGCTTCCCGCGCGACCACAGTCTCGGAGACCGCCAAGAGCAGGTCTTCTTTGCTGGCGAAGTACTTGTAGAAGGTTCGGATCGACATCCCGGAGCGCTCGACCACGTCTTGGACTGTGAAGTCGGTCGTTCCCTGTTCTCGCATCAGGTCTGTCGCGGCAGCGACGAACCGGTCGCTTCGCTCGTGCGCGCGGGCGCGCGCGGCCCGCAGCGAGCGATCCACGCTCTGCTGTTGCCACGCAGGGACCGACTCGTCGTCGAGATCCGTTGCCTTCGTCGCGCGTTTCGCTGTCATCGTCGTCCCTCGCCCGCTGCGTCTCTTCCGGTCGGCCACCCCGGGGTTCGACCCGGAATGAGAACGCCATTGTACCTAGAGAGCAGTGGTGATACTACGTTCCTTTACCGGAAAAGGCCATCCTTCGCAGGCGTAGGAGACCAGCCGATGAGTGAGTCCTTTGTTCCTTTGACGGCCCGCATTGGCGCCAAGGCAATCGTGTCGCGAGAGCGGGTGCTCGACCCCTCCTTTGCCAACGAGTGCCTCGGTGCACTCGAGCGCTACGGGGTTCTTGTTTTCCCACAGATTGGGTTCGATGACGAGGAGCAGGTCACCTTCACCCGAAACCTCGGCGATGTGATCCCCCAAGGGCGTCCGCGTCCCGATGGCACGCAGGAGGTGGTGTTCAAGATCACTCTCGACCCGCGGGAGAACCCTTCGGCGGAATACCTGAAGGCTACCGTAGATTGGCACATAGACGGTCTCTTCGAGGATGGTCCGCCGCCGCGGGCGACGATGCTCTCGGGACGTCGCCTCTCGGCGACCGGTGGTCAGACCGAGTTCTGCAACACCTACGCCGCCTACGAGGACCTGCCCGCGGAGCAACGTGGTCAGTATGAATCGTTGCGGGTCGTGCATAGCCTCGAGGCGTCCAACCGCGTGACGAACCCGAATCCGACCCCGGAGCAGGAGGCGAGTTGGCGCAAAGCGGAGGAGTTCCGAGCGAGCGCCGGTCGGATCGGAGAGAAGGAGCATCCGCTCGTCTGGCGACACCGAAGCGGGCGCAGCTCCCTCGTGCTTGGCATGACGGTCGACCACGTTTCCGATCTGAAGGGGGCGGAGGGCGGAGCCCTCGTGGAGAAGCTGACCAGCCACGCGACCCGGAGCGAGAACGTCTACCGGCACGAGTGGGACGTTGGTGATCTCCTCATTTGGGACAACTGTGGCGTCATGCATCGCGCCGTCCCGTATCCAGCCGACTCCGGGAGGATGATGCATCGGACCGTTCTGGTCGGAACCGAGACCATCGCCGGGGTCGACGCGGGCGGTTGAGCCATGGGCGACGAGCTTTTGGGGAAGGTCGCGATCGTCACGGGTGGATCGAGCGGCATCGGTCGCGCGACTGCGGAACTCTTCGTGGAGGAGGGGGCAAAGGTGGTCGTCGCGGACGTGGACGTCCAGCAGGGTGAGCGCGTCGTGGCCGGGCTCGGTGACGCCGCCGTCTTCCAGCGGACCGACGTGAGCGACGCGGACGACGTTCGGGCGCTCGTCGACTTCGCCGTCGGCAGGTTTGGTGGGTTGAACGTCATGTTCAACAACGCCGGCGTCTCGGGGGCCAAGCCCACCGCTTTCCTCGACGACGACCTGCAGGACTTCGAGCACGTGATCGGGGTGAACCTCCTCGGCGTCATGGTGGGCAGCCAGGCGGCCGCGCAGCACATGGCGCAGAACGGTGGCGGATCCATCATCAACACCGCGTCGATCGCGGCGCTCATGGCCGGGGGCGCATTCTTGACCTACCGCGCCTCGAAGGCTGCCGTCATCCACTTCAGTCGCTCGATCGCCGTCGAGTTGGGCGAGCATGGGATCCGCGTGAACTGCATCGCACCTGGCCACATCCCCACGGGCATGACCTCGTACGACATGAACGTGGTCATCGAGTTGACGCAGCCC
Source organism: Candidatus Binatia bacterium (assembly GCA_029243485.1). Lineage (NCBI taxonomy): Bacteria > Candidatus Binatota > Binatia (SeqCode) > Binatia bacterium. The sequence goes on from JAQWRY010000047.1 coordinate 49,250, forward strand.
GTGCAGAAGCAGGGGACGGCGCGCGACGTGGCGCAGGCCGCGCTGTACCTGGCGAGCGAGCGGGCCGCGCTCGTCACCGGGATGGTCCTGCCAGTTGACGGCGGAACGAACGTGGGTGCGCCGCCGGGCCCTTTCCGTGAGCTCGCGGCCGCACGGATGAAGGCGCGAGCGCGGTGAGGCGAGCACGTGGCGGCTGAGATCGTCATCCGCGGCGGCACGGTTTTCGACGGGACCGGTGGTCCTGGCCGCGTAGCCGACGTGGCGATCGACAGAGGCGTGATCCGCGAGATCGGGCCGAAGCTGAGCGGTGCGCGTGAACTCGACGCGTCGGGGTGTGCCGTTGCCCCGGGCTTCATCGACATCCACACGCACTACGACGCCCAGGTCTTTTGGGATCCGGCCCTCCAGCCGTCTTGCTTTCATGGCGTCACCACCGTGGTTGCCGGGAACTGCGGCTTCACCATCGCGCCCACCCGCCCCGAACATCACGACGTGATCGTGGGCACACTCGAGAACGTCGAGGACATGGATCCTGCGACGCTGAACGCGGGCATCGCGTGGGAGTTCGAGACGTTCGCGGAGTACAAGGACCTCGTCCGCCGGCGCGGCACGGTTCTGAACTTCACGACGTACTTCGGGCACTCCGCGCTTCGACTGTACGTGATGGGCGACGCGGCGTATGAGCGCGCCGCCACCCCGGAGGAGATCGAGCGGATGTGCCGCCTCGTCGGTGAGGCGATCGCCGCGGGTGCCGCAGGATTCTCGACGAGCTTCTCTTTCGCGCACAGAGGCGTGGACGGGAAGCCCGTTCCGAGCCGGTTCGCCGAGCGCGCCGAGGTCGAGGCGCTGTTTCTGGCGGCGGGGCGGGCGGGGAAAGGCGTTGTGCTGGCCACGCCGGGCAAGCAGTGCACGTACCCGGATTTCTACGAGCTGCAGGCACGAATCGGTCGTCCCGTTACCTGGCCGCTGTTCGCTGCGCCGGAGCACAAGCACCACCCGCAGCTCGAGATTCATCGAAACAGCCTTTCCGGAGAGGGCCGCGTGTGGCCGCAGGTCACCCCGCGGCCGCTCACGATGCAGTTCACGATGGCCGACGCGTACAACCTGAACGTCGGTGCGGTGTTCGGGGCACTTCTGGAGCGGAGTCGGGAGGAGCGCATCGCCGCCTATCGTGATCCGGAATGGCGGGAGCGAGCCGCGCTGGATCTGGACCAAGCGCAGATGAAGCCCCGATGGGAAACCTTCGAGGTGTCCGAGTCCGAACGGTTCCCCGACTTGATCGGCCGACGCGTGCTCGAGCTGGCGGACGAGCGTGGTTGCCGCCCGTTCGACGTGATGTGCGAGCTCGCGGTGGCCGAGGACCTGAAGACGCGGTTCCGCGCCTACATCGCGAACGACGACGTCGAGGCCGTGCGCGACTTGCTCACCGAAGATCGGGTCATCCTCGGCCTCTCCGATGCCGGGGCGCACGTGGATCAGCTGTGCGACGCGCCACTGTACACGGATTTTCTGAGCAAGTGGGTCCGCGAACGCGAGCTGATGCCGCTCGAGCGAGCCGTCCGTAAGCTCTCGGGTGAGGCCGCCGACCTGTTTGGGTTCGTGCGACGGGGCTACCTGCGCGAAGGGTACTGGGCGGACGTCTGTGTGTTCGACCCAGACACCGTCGACCCCGGGCCGTTGCGGCGTGTTCGCGACTTCCCGGCGGACGGGGAGCGTCTGACGGCCGACGCACCGACAGGTGTCAGGCACGTGCTGGTGAACGGAACCCCGATCCGTACCGACGAACGACCACACGCGGACGCGCTCGAGCGAAGGCCCGGCGTGTGGCCGGAGATTTCCTGAAGGAGAATCGATGGGAACCTTGCAAGGCAAGATCGCCGTCATCACTGGTGCTGGGTCGGGGATGGCCAAGGAGTCGACGAAGATATTCGTCCGGGAGGGCGCACGGGTCGTCGCAGCCGACATCAGTGGCGCGGAGAAGGAGACGGCGAGCCTGTTCGGTGACGCCGTGCTGCCCGTCCATTGTGACGTGACGAAGGAGGCGGACGTCGAGGCTCTCATGGCGGCGGCCGTGAAGCAGTTCGGCCGGGTGGATGCGGTCTTGAACGTCGCCGGGATCGGCACGGGTGGTCCTATCACGAAGATCACGATGGAGGATTACGACAAGACGATGGACGTCGATGTCCGCGGTGTTCTCCTCGGGATGAAACACGGTATCCGGGCCATGCTCGACACGGGTGGCGGTGTGATCCTCAACTGGTCGTCGATCGGCGGGCTCAACGGCTCCCCCTTCGGAACGAGCGTCTACTCCGCGGCCAAAGCCGGCGTGATCGCCCTAACCAAGGCGGCCGCGATAGAGTACGGACGCAAGGGCGTGCGCGCGAACGCGATCTGTCCCGGCTTCATCCAGACGGAGATCATGGGGGCCGCGGGGGCCCAGCGTTTTCCGGAGATGGAGGAGAAGGCTGCACTGAAGCGCTCGGGGAAACCGTCGGAGGTCGCGGAGGTAGCCGCGTTCCTCGCGTCCGATCGAGCTTCGTACGTGACGGGCGCAGTGATCCCGGTCGATGGCGGTTGGTCCGCCTGTCTCGCCTGACACTGCGAGCACTGCACCGCGGAGCCACGAATGCCCCTGGATATTGACCCCCTCGAGCTCGTTGACCCTCGCCGCTTTGCGCGTCGCGGCTACCCGCACGATGTGTGGACGCGTCTCCGTGCGGAGGGGCCTGTCGCTCGCTTCGAGCCGCGCGACCTGGCTCCGTTTTGGGCAATCACGAAACACGCCGACATCGTGGAGATAGCGTCACAGCCGCTTCGGTTCTCGAGCGCGCAGGGGATCATCCTGATGAAACCCGATGCACCGAAGATCGCGTCGGAAATGGTCGTGATGCTCGACCCTCCGAGACACGGGCCGATGCGCCGCGTCGCGAGCCGCCGTTTCACGCCGAGAGCGGTACGCGGGCAGGCTGCGGACATCGAGAGGATCGTCATCGACACGCTCGACGAAGCGGCCACGAACGGCGAGCTGCGCGAGTGCGACTTCGTCGAGAGGATCGCGGCCCCGCTTCCGATCGCGGTCGTCTCGTGGGTTCTTGGCGTGGCGCGCGAAGACTGGGGCCTACTCTTCCGCTGGACCAACGAGATCATCGGCAAGGACGACCCGGAGTTCCGCCGCCCCGGCGAGACGCCCGGCCAGGCGATCAAGCGCGCTCGCGGTGAGCTGCACGCGTATCTCGGAGACTTGATCGAGAGGCGTCGGAACGATCCCCGCGACGATCTCCTGAGTGAGCTCATTCGCGCTCGAATCGACGACCAGCCACTCACCGTGACGCAGCTGCTGTCGTACTGCGAGCTTCTGGTCGAGGCGGGAAACGAAACGACCCGCAACGCGATCAGTGGGGGATTGCTCGCTTTCTCCGAACACCGAGACCAGTGGGAGAGGCTCCAGAAGCACCCTGAGCTGTTGCCAGAGGCCGTGGAGGAGATCCTCCGCTGGGTCTCGCCGATCATCCATTTCACCCGAACCGCAACCGAGGACTGCGAGGTGCGTGGGCGGACGATACGCGAGGGAGATCAGCTAGCGTTGTTCTTCGCGTCTGCAAACCGCGACGAGGAGGTTTTCGAGGACCCCTTCACGTTTCGCGTGGATCGCAGCCCGAACCAGCACCTCGCGTTCGGTGTCGGTGAGCACTTCTGCCTCGGCGCCCATGTTGCGCGGGTGGAGATCGAGGCTGTGTTCCGCCATCTGATCCAGCGACTGGAGTCGTTCGAGGTCGCGGGGGCCGTTGAGCGTCTGAGTTCCGCGGTCAATGGCGGCATCAAGCACCTACCGTTGCGCTACCGCCTCACGTAGCGCCGCCGGCGCTTCAGCGTTGTGAGGGGCGGCCTCGGACCACGGAGGTTCGGATGAAAAGCGAGTTCTTTCGCTGAGTCGGTGGGGAGGCCGGGCGTGGGATCGTCGCCGTCCAAAGGAGGGCGGACATGCCGAACTGGGAGCGAGAGGACGTCCTGAGTGAGATTCAGAAGAAGCTGCCGTGGGCCGTGGTACTGGACATTTTCTCGGGCGAAGGGTGGTTGGCGATCCCGGCGATGGGGCAGCCTCCCGCAGAGCCGGTCCCGGTCAGGTACTTCGTCAAGGTCGAGCCGTTGCCGGCGAGACGGAAGCGCCAGTCGCCACAATTGGCTGTGGCGATCGAGGACCCGAATGGCCAGCTGGTCGTCCACGAAGGCTCGAGGATCGCTCTGCTCGGGTTGATGGATCGTGAAGGGTCCCGGCCTGCGCCGGGGGATGGACGAGCAATCCGAACCGCTCGAGAATCGGGGGGACGCGGGGGCCGGCGCGCTGGTACAATCGAAGTATGAGTCACCGACCCGGCAACGAGGGAAGTCCTAAGGAGGCGGCTGTCCCGGCATCGGGTGTCGACGAAACCGCCGAACCTGTTCTCCCTGTGTTCGGGTTGGACCTCCCGAGGCTTCCATCGCCTGAGCGGACGCGTGACGAGCAGGAGTTCATGTCCCAGGGGCTGGAGAGCTTTCCACGGAGAGATCCGAGCTGGGCCGAGATTGGTGAGAAGGCGCGGTCCGTGCTCGAGCTCTTCAGCGATCGTCGGACATTCGAGGAGGCGCCGCTAGATGCTGTGCGCCTCCTTGGTCTGGCCGCGCTCAGGCCCGGAAGGTTCGAAGACCTGCCTCTCTGGCAGCCGCAACTGGGAAGCGACAGTCTGATGGATCGGATCCTACGGGATCTGTACATGGTCCGCGGCTTAGTCTGGGCGGGCGTCGCGCGATGGCAACAGAAGGCGAAGTGGGACGTCTCTCATGAGGCGCGTCGGGGAGCGTTGGAGCGGTTGCGGAAGTTCGGCCGTGCGCTCGTGCCCGATACAAGAGGGCGGAGAAAGGAGATCGGTCCGCCGCCGGAGATCCTGCTGCTCGCGTACCGACAGCTGCAGTTTCGTCTGGCTCTTGCCCGCAGGCTACTTGATGACGGCCGTGGCAAGCGGCGGGTGCCATATCCTAGGATCCAGCAGGTCGCCGAAGAGTGCGGGCTCAATGAGGATTGGATCCGGGAATGGTTGTTCTTTTCGGACCGATGGGAGCGCAAACCGCGCACGCTGACCATTGAGGAGATGGCACGGGAACTCCTTCACCGCATTTCAGGCATGGAACCCGGCAGTATCGAGACCTCGATCTCCCGCGGGCGTCGCGACGACGGTGGCGGAACGGGAGAGTCCTGAGGGTCGACGGGACGGAATCAAAGAACGCGTTTTTCGTTGAGTCGGCGCACACGGATCGAGCCGTATCCTGGTCGCTGAACGATCGCGTGCCCGGCGTCTTGCCGGACTGCGACCCAGCGAAGAGGAACCGAGACATGGACGACGATCGAAGGCGGGAGGCTAACCGCGCCAACGCGCAGAAGAGCACGGGGCCGCGCACGGTCGCGGGCAAGGCCCGCTCGGCAAGGAACTCGACGCGACACGGGTTGCTGGCGCAACGCGTGCTTCTAGCCGGGGAGAACGAGAAGGAGCTGAAGGCGCTCCGCGGGGGTATGCGCAGTAGTCTTCGTCCCATTGGCGAGCTCGAAGAGGAGCTGGTCGAACGTATGATCGCTTCCGTGTGGCGCAAGCGTCGCGGCGAGCGCGTGGAGCTGGGGTTGTGGGATTGGCGGGGAACGGTCTCGGGCGGTCAGAGCACGCTGGCGAACGTGTTCTTCATGGACTCCCAGCACGATCAGTCCCTGCAGAAGCTGACGCGTTACATGACGGCCGCGAGTGGAGAGTTCCGTCGCGCCTTTCAGATGCTGAAGGAGGCGCAAGAGGCGCGGAAGGCGCATGGGGAAGAGGAGTGGGTGGATGGGGAAGCCAATGAGGTCGAAGTCGGAGAGGCGGGTGAGGACGGGGGCGACGACCAAGACGGCGGCGCGAACGTGAGCGGCGCGTCGCCGCCGGGCCAAACCACCGAGGCCCAGGCGACCGAGTTCTCAATGGGGCCGGATTGGGTCACGCGAGCCGAATCCGCCGCGACCAAGCGTGACGTCGCAGCGCGGGACCCACTTGGCCAGGCGCGACCGGCTGCGCCACCTCAGCGCTGGGAGCAGATGACCGACCCGGAGCGGGCGCTCTTCTCGGCGCGGAACAACGACCAGGTGATGGCCTTCGACGACATGCTCCAAGAAGCCTTGGGAAACCGGCAGTGGATGGAGCGGTTGGGGGTCCGTGATCTGTTGCGCGTACATGAGAGCTTCAACGCGACCATGTGGCAGACGATGCGGTCCATCGACGAGCTTCTCAAGGACGACGAGCCGGCGGCGGAGGCAAGCGACGGGCATTGAACGGTATTTCGAAACGAACCCACTTGATGCATTGCGTCGGGTGCCGCCCGGCCGGGGACACTGACCTCGCCCGCACAGCTGTCGATCGTGGCTAGTCATTCCCTTGCTCGCCAGAGCGCCTTGGGGACCGTTTTGTCCGTGACACCAAGCGAGCGCGCTATGGCCGAATCAGAGAGGCCGAACGTCTTGAGTTGGCCGGCTCGCTCAGCGACGCGCATATACGGAAAGGGCGAGGACGCGCGGCGCATCGGGAACCGAACGGCCAGGGTCGCGGCCGTTCGAATTGGTTGCGAGCGCGTCCGCCGCAGGAATCGAACTGTCCTCCGACGACTGAGCCAATCGGGTCCAAACCGCCGTAGAGGAAGAGAGGCTCTTGGTGACGGTCGTGGTGACGGTTGAGAGATGGTTCCTCGTATCTCACCGTGCCTCATGGAGATGCCGAATCGGAGAAACTCCCGACGCAACACCATGACTCGCAATGCGGCATCCCCGTCCCAGCCTTTCAAGACCGGCGCCCTCAACCTGACTCGGCCACCCTCTCCGGGGACGTAGCGCAGGGATTCAGCTGACTTTCCTCCTTTGGAGCTCATGCCAGGGCCTGCTTCCTGCAGCCAGTTGCTACCGCTCCGCTAACGGCCTCCGGCAAGCGGACGCAGGTCACGGAGCAGTGCAGGGCTCGCGCGAGGCGCCAAGCCGTAGGGGAGGCGAACATGCGTGCTGTCATGGCGGCGGGCTCGCTCGGGGGCACCAGCTCGGCAACTGGCTACGTCGAGCGAGCCCGCGATGAGTTGGCGGGGTCGAACACGTGGTGGCATCTGTAATAGTCTCTGTAATAGATGCGGCCGGCTGGCGTGGTGTATGCCCGGGTATAGGAGGATACGGCGCGAGTATGGAGCGCTTTTTCTTGTGCCGGGGTGGCGAAATAGGCAGACGCAGGGGACTTAAAATCCCCTGGGGGGTAACCCCCGTGCGGGTTCAAGTCCCGCCCCCGGCACTCTTCATTCGCACTCAGGACGTCTGCGCCGCTGCCTTCGCAGCCGTGCCGCGGTTGCGAGACGTTTCGAACCGCCCGCGCGTTCGACGGGCGAGATCGTCTGGGGTCTCGTCTGCGTCGGCTTCGATCGCCTCGAGTACACGGACCCGGATCTCGTGCGCCCCGTGGACCACGACGGTGCCCGGCCGCCACGCCTCGCCGGTTCCCTCCAGTACGACCGGGATCAGCGGGACGCGTGCTCGCGAGGCCAGAACGAACGCTCCGGGTTTGAACTCGCCCAGGTGGTCCGGGCACAGACGGCCCTCGGGGAAGATCGCCACGGGGGTTCCTTCCGCGAGCGCCTCCTCGGCGGTTTCGAGGGCTCGGTGTCCGGTCTCGCGGTCGCCGGGCTTCACGGGGATGTGGCGGCAGGCCCGGAACAGCCAGCCGGCCAGCGGGATCCGAAACATCCACGTCTCAGCGAGAAAGCGCACCGGCGCTCGGAGAAGCAGTAGGGCGAGGACGTCGAGCCCAGACTCGTGATTCGCAACCAATACGTACGGACCCGTGTTCGGAAGGTGCTGGATCCCGTTGAGCGTGAAACGATACAGCGGAGTAAGGCGGGCGTAGAACGAGACCCACTGCGCTGTGAATCGGCGGAACCGATCGCCAGACGGATCCGTGCGGTTCAAGATGGGGCGCAGTACGAACATCGCCGGGAAAAGCGGCAAGACGATGACCGAGAGCAGAACCCAAGCGTACGCGGTGCGAAGAGCAGACGACAAGGCATCGCCGTACCACAGGTGTGATCGATCTAGCTCACGATTTTTCGCAGTACTCCTCGGCGCAGGCCTCTTGCTCTTGGCGGGAACCGCGTCGTCCGCGGAAGAGCCGCCGCTCTTCGTCGAGGTCATCGGGAAGATTGATGCGCCGCTGGCCGCCGTGCGGAAGACGCTCCTCGATCTCGACGGGTTCGGGGCCTGGTTCCCGTCGACCGACGAATGGCGGGTTCTGGCGCGAACGCAGGAATCCGCCACGGTGCACGGCCGCCTCGGCCTCCCGTGGCCCGTCGACGATCGGGACTACGTCGCGCGGTACTCATGGGCGGACACCGAAGACCGCGGCTTCGTGCTCGAAGCCGTGGCGGTCGTGGATGCGGCCCCGAAGCCGGCCGACGGCGTCGTCCGCGTCGAAGAGATGCACACGACGTGGAATCTCGAACCGCTCGGAACCGAGACCGCAGTGCGCTACGTCTACGCGGGCTCCCTCGGTGGTCGGCTTCCTGATTGGGTCGCTCGTATCGGATGGGAGATGCAGACCGGAATCCTGATGGACGCGCTCGCAGAAGAGGTAGAACGGCGGACGGCTTTGAAGAAATCCGAAGCTACGACGAACAGGAGCCCGCCACGTCCGCCCCGTTGACCCCGCCGACCGAGGGCCCGCAGTCCAGCGCTTCGCCGTCGGTATCCGAGCGCGTGCACGTCGACGGGAAGTTCTTCCGGGTGGGCGATGAGCGCCTCTACGTTCGCGGCGTCACGTACGGCCCGTTTCGTCCTACGGACGACAGCGAGCCGTTCCCGACGCGGGACCAGGTCGCGCGAGACTTCGAACTCATTGGGCGGCTCGGCGCCAACACCGTGAGGACCTTCACGCCGCCGCCGCTGTGGCTTCTCGATCAAGCCGCGAAGAGCGGTCTCCGGGTGATCGCCGGCATCCCGTGGTCGCAGCATGTGTGCTTTCTCGAACAGGGCGGCCCCGCCCGAGACGCGCGCGATCGTGTTGCCCGGGTCGCTGCGGTGCAGGGACGTCACCCGGCCGTTCTCGCGCTCCTCCTGGGAAACGAAACGCCGGCCGACATCGTTCGCTGGGAAGGGCCGGCGCGCGTCGAGCGGTTCCTGCGAGAACTCGCGGAGGCCGCGCGAGAGCGCGCGCCCGAGACTCTCCTGAGCTACGCGAACTTCCCTCCGACCGAATATCTCGATCTCGGCTTCTTCGATTTCCTGTCGTTCAACGTCTACCTCCACCGTGAAGCCGACCTGCGGCGCTACCTCGCGCGCTTGCAGAATCTCGCGGAGGAGCGGCCGCTCGTGCTGACCGAACTCGGTCGCGATTCCCTGCGCGACGGAGAAGTCGTTCAGGCAGAGACGCTGTCGTGGCAGCTCGACGCCGTCTTCGATGGCGGGGCGGCGGGAGCGGTCGTGTTCTCGTTCACCGACGACTGGTTCGCCATCGACCGGGACGACCCGAACGGAGGCGTTTCCGTCGACGACTGGGCATTCGGCGTCGTGGACTCACAACGGACGCCCAAACCGGCCTTTGAGGCCGTTCGAGGTCGGTTCGAGGCACCCCTCCCGACGATCGCCGCCGACGCGCCGTTGGTCTCCGTCGTGGTCTGTGCCTACGACGAGGAGCGCACGCTCGGCGCGTGTCTCGCGGCTCTGGAGAAGCTCGACTACCCGCGGTTCGAGGTCGTGGTCGTAGACGATGGGTCGACGGATCGAACCGCACAGATCGCCGACTCCCACGCCGGGTCGACCATTCGGGTGGTCCACCAGGAGAATCGAGGCCTCGGCGCCGCACGCAATCGCGGCATCGCCGAGGCGCGCGGGGAGGTCATCGCCTTCACCGATGCGGATTGCGTCGTCGACGCGGCGTGGCTTGGGTACCTCGTCGGAAAGCTCCGGGACGGCTTCGTTGCCGTCGGCGGCCCCAACCTGTCTCCACCGGAAACGGCGCTCGTGCCCTCGGTCGTGGCGGTGGCACCGGGCGGACCCACGCATGTCCTCCTCGACGACGACGTCGCCGAACACGTACCGGGCTGCAACATGGCGTTCGAGAAGACCGCGCTCGAACGCATAGGCGGCTTTCGCGAGGCCTATCGGGTAGCGGGCGACGACGTCGACGTCTGTTGGCGCTTGCAGGATGCCGGCGAGCGGATCGGGTTCAGCCCCGCGGCGGTGGTCTGGCACTTCCGCCGGCACACGGCACGGGCGTACCTCCGTCAGCAGATGGGCTATGGGCGAGCGGAGGCCCGTCTCTACTTCGACCATCCACTGCGGTTCAACGCACTCGGGCAATCCCGCTGGCTCGGTCGGATCTACGGTGGGCTCTTCGCCTCTCTGTTCTCGAACGCGCCGCGGATCTACCACGGCGTCTTCGGCGAGGGCCTGTTCCAGACGCTGTACGAGCAGCCGGGATCCGCTGCACGCCAACTCCCGCTCACTCTCGAGTGGAACGTGGTCGCGATTCTCATTCTCATCACCGGCGCATTGTCCGGGGACTTCCTGTTGCTGTCGGCTCTGCCGCTGTGTGTGTCCGTGGGTTCCGCGATCGCAGCTGCGGCGCGCGCGCCTCTGGCTCCACCGTTCTGCGGAGGGCGGGGCAGAGCCGTGCTCGCCGCGCTCGTCTATCTCGGTCCACTCGTCCGGAGCTTCGAGCGCACCCGTGCACGCGTCCGCGGAACCGCCACCGGGCCGCGTGCCCCCTGGCCGCGTGTCGCGCCCGTGCGTGCCTCCGTGAGCCTGCCGCGGGCAGAAGTGCGACTCGCGTACTGGAGCACGAGTGGAACGAGCAAGGACTCCTTCCTGGGGGCGCTGATGGGGTTCCTCGAGCGACGCCAATGCCGCGTTACGGTCGACTCGGGTTGGAACGCCTGGGACCTCGAGATCTCCCGGGGCCCGTGGACGCAGGCGCAGCTGCAAGTCGCCATCGAGGATCACGGGGGTCCGAGGCGGCTGCTTCGCGTGCGGGCCTCTCTCCAACCGGCGCGGATCGGGCTCGCCGCGATCGTCGTGTGCATTGGAGCGGCGGGGCTCGGGGCCGCCTTCGGTGTTCCTGGATTCACGCGGATCGGTGCGGTCTTCGGCGTTGTGGCGGCGGTCGTGGTCGTGGTGCAGAACGTGAAGCTCGGCCGCGTCGTCACCTCGGTGGTGCACGCGGTCGCGTCGGAGCTCGAGCTGTCGGAGGCGAAGCCGTGAAGCCAATGTTCGGCCGAGTTCGAAGGCGCCTGCGGCCCCATGCGGGCCCGATCGCCGTCGGCATCGGCCTCGCGACGGCGACCAGTCTCGCCGAACTCGCCAAGCCCTGGCCGATCAAGATCGTGGTGGACCAGGTCCTTGGCGATGCGCCGGGCTCGAGGGGCGACTTCCTCGCCGATTTCTCAGCGTCGCAGCTGCTGACGGGGGCGGCCGTCGGGCTCGTGCTGCTCTCTGCGCTTCTGGGTGCACTGGCACTGGCTTCGAATCGGCTCACGATCGATGTCGGCCAGCGCATGGTGCAGGACCTCCGCGAGGATCTCTTCGCGCATCTCGAACGGCTCTCAGTGCGGTTTCACGATCGCCGCTCGAGCGGTGAGCTGGTCTATCGTCTCGCCGCCGACACGATGGCACTTCAGACACTGGCGATGAACGCGGTGTTTCCTACGCTCTCGGCGGTTCTCTTCCTCGTCGGGATGATCGTGGTGATGTTGCGGATGAACGTCGAGCTCACGCTGCTCGCGCTCGCAGTGACGCCGTTCATCGCGCTTTCCGTCAGGCGGCTGGGCCGGCGGGTAGAGCAGGTCGCCGCGGAGGCGCGAGTTCGAGAGAGCGACTTCTACGCGGCGGCGGAAGCGAGCATGTCGGCGATCCGGGTCACACAGGCCTTCCGGGGCGAGGCCGTCGAAGCCGAACGATTCGGCCGGGCCAGCCGTGCGAGTCTCGAGAGGCATCTCGATCTCTACACGACCCAGACGGCGTACTCGTTCGCCGTGAGCGTCCTGGGCGCGGTAGGAAGCGCCGCCGTTCTGTGGCTGGGCGCGCGTCTCGTTCTCGCTGGGGAACTCTCGGTCGGCGACCTTCTCGTGTTTCTTGCGTACCTCGCGAGCTTCTACGCACCGATTTCTACGCTGAGTCACACCTTTGGGCTCGTGCAGGAGGCCCGCGTCGGACTCGCGCGGGTGTTCGAGTTGCTCGACGTCGAGCCCGAACCCACCGGCGGGGAGGAGGTTCTTTCGCTCTCCTCGGTGGAAGGGGCGTTCTCGGTCGAGGGCGTCGACTTCGCGTACGAGGCCGGCACACAAGTGCTCCACCGGGTCTCTCTCGAGGTGCGCGCGGGCGAAAAGCTCGCGCTGGTCGGCCCGAGCGGTTCCGGAAAGACGACCCTCGCACTGCTGCTGATGCGCTTCCTCGATCCGGACGAGGGCTTTGTTCGACTCGACGGTGTAGACCTGCGCCGGCTGTCGCTCGACTCGCTCCGAAGCGTCTTCGGCGTGGTCCTCCAACCGCCGCTCGTGTTGCCCGGAACCGTCCGGGAGAACGTCGCGTACGGCCGGGAGGGCGCGACTGACGAGGACGTCGAACGGGCGCTGCGTGTCGCCCAGTTTTGGGACGTCGTCGATGCGTTGCCACACGGAATCGAGACGTCTCTGGAGATCGCCGGCGCTCGTCTCTCGCAGGGAGAACGGCAACGGCTCACGGTCGCCCGGGCGCTCGTCGGCAACGCACCAGTGCTGCTCTTCGATGAGCCAACGGCGTCTCTCGATGTCGTGACGGAGCGGCGCTTGCTCGCGGCGCTCGAGCGGGAGCGGGGAAAGCGCACCTGCATCCTCATCGCCCACGGTCCCGCGGCCCTTGCTTGGGCAGACCGGGTTGCGGTCCTGCGCGACGGCCGGATCGTCGCCGTCGGCACACCCGCGGAACTGCGGGATCGAGCCGAACTGCGCGACGCCAATGCTTCCGAGCGCCGAACGCCCGAGGGGTCCGCTGGTGAGCAGTGATCGGATTCTCGTGCTGGGCCTGATGGGGCGGTTCCCCATGGCGGGGATTGGTTGGCAGGCGCTGCACTACCTGATCGGCCTCCAACGGCTCGGGTACGACGTGTACTACGCCGAGGACTCCGGCGCGCCACCCTACGATCCAGAAGCCGTCGGCATCGGCACGGACGCCGAGCGCAACGTGCGGTTCGTACGAACGGTGATGCAGCGAACGGCGCAGCCGGATCACTGGATGTACTGGGACAGTATCGAGAATCGTCACCATGGCCTGGGCGCGGAGGCTCTCCATGAGCTCTACGCCACGAGCGACCAGATCTGGAATCTGTCCGGCGCGACCCGACTGCGCGAGGAACATCGGGCCGCGGGAGCGCGGGTGTACCTCCAAACGGACCCCGGCCCGGAACAAGTCGGGCTGGCTGCGAACGATCCCGAAGTTGTCGCGCAGATCGACGCCCACGACGTTCTGTTCACATACGGAGAGAACCTGACGCGCTCCGGGGCCAGGATCCCGACCTCGGGACGAACGTGGCACCCGACCCGACCTCCGGTCCTCCTCGACGAGTGGGAGGCTGACGCCCCGGACGGCACCGCTCCGTTCTCGACGATCGGCTCCTGGCGAACCGAGGGGAAGGACGTGTCGTGGGACGGACACGAGCACAGGTGGTCGAAGCACGAGAGCTTCCTGGAACTGCTCGAAGCGCCGCGAACCGCCGGCGTCGAAGTCGACGCGGCGCTCGCGCCACCCCCCGATGTGGCGGCGCGGATGATACGCGCAGGTTGGTCGCTGCGCGATCCGTACGAGGTCTCCGCGGACCTCGAGGCGTACCGGCGCTTCGTGCACGCATCGTGCGGGGAGTTCACGGCGGCAAAGGACGTCTACGTTCGTTCTCGCTCCGGTTGGTTCAGCGATCGTAGCGCGTGCTACCTGGCGAGCTCTCGCCCAGTGGTGACCCAGGACACCGGAGTCGAGGATGTCCTGCCGGTAGGAGAGGGGGTGGTCGTCTATGACGGCCCTGATGGGGCGACCGAGGCCCTGCGAGACGTGCACGGCGCGCTCCCGGCCCATGCCACGGCGGCGCGTGGGCTCGCCGAGGCCTACTTCGACGCGGCCCGCGTACTTCCACGGATGCTGGACGTGATTGCGGCTAGTCGTCCTTGACGTGCGCGGGGCGCTTATATCCGGCGCGCTTCAGGAGCCCCTTTGCGATGACGAGCCGTTGGATCTCGTTTGTGCCTTCGCCGATGATCATGAGCGGCGCATCGCGGTAATATCGTTCGACGTTGAACTCCTGGCTGTAGCCGTAGCCACCGTGGATCCGCATCGCTTCGAGGGCGACCTCCTGACAGATTTCCGACGCGAAGAGCTTCGCCATGCCCGCTTCGATGTCAGTGCGTTCGCCCCGATCCTTCTTCGCCGCGGCGTTCCGCACGAGCAGTCGTGCGGCCTCGATCTTCGTCGCCATGTCGGCGAGCTTCAGCTGAATCGCCTGGTGCTCGCAGATCGGCTTGCCGAACGTCTCACGCTCTTGCGAGTACTTGAGCGCGTCATCGAACGCGGCCTGCGCGACACCTACGGCGCGAGCCGCGATGTTCACGCGCCCGACCTCGAGCCCTGCCATGATGTACTTGAAGCCCTTGCCCTCACTCCCGACGATGTTCGCCACGGGTACGGGGAAGTCCTCGAAAGCGACCTCGGACGACTCGACGCCTTTGTAGCCGAGCTTCGGCAGGTCACGGCTGATCACGCAGCCCGCCGGCCCCTTCTCGGCCAGCAGCAGGCTGATGCCCGTATGTGCGGGTTCGGCCTTGGGGTCGGTCTTCACGACCAGCCCAAACATCGTGCCGGTCCGGGCGTTTGTCGACCACATCTTGCTGCCGTTCACGACGTAGGCGTCACCCTCGCGCTTGGCGACGGTACGGATCTGCTGGGCATCGCTGCCGGCGTGGGCTTCGGTGAGCCCCATCGCGGCGCGCTTCTCGCCGACCGCCATCGCGGGAAGGAACCGCTGCTTCTGTTCGTCGTTGCCGAACGTCCGGATGATGTACGCGATCATGAGGTGCGTATTCAGGATCCCGGAAAGACTCATCCAACCGCGACACAGTTCCTCTACGATACACGCGTAGGTGGAGACCGTGAGGCCGAGCCCGCCGAACTCTTCGGGGATCGTCGCGCCGAAGAGCCCGAGCTCTTTCATTCGGTCGACGAGAGCCTGCGGGTACTCGTTTGCGTGCTCGAGCTCGTTCGCGACCGGCATGACCTCCTTGTCGACGAATCGCCGAACGCCCTCGATGACGTCGCTGTCGATCTGATCGGTTCCCACGTGAGACTCCTTCCCGGCTCGCGCCGCCTTACAGATTCGGCTCCAGCTTCAACAGGCGTCTCGATGAGCCGCAAGCCGATGCGCTTTCGACGCCTGGCCGAGGGGAGTATAGCCACAAAGGGGAGGGTCGCGGTGGCGGAGACGACGAAGAGGAAGACGGTGGCGGTCAAGCGAAAGCGGAGGCCGCACCCGAGCCCTGAGGAGATGTTGGTGCGCGAGCGCGAGCTCTGGGCTTCCGGTCTCGAGCACATCGCCGGGATCGACGAGGTGGGCATCGGACCGCTGGCCGGTCCGGTCGTCGCCGCGGCGGTGGTCCTTCCCCGCGACTCGGAGATCGAGGGCGTACGGGATTCCAAGACCCTCTCGCGCAAGCAGCGAGAGCGGCTCGATGGAGAGATCCGCGCGATTGCGCTCGGCATCGGCGTCGGGGTCGTGAGCCCGGACGAGGTCGACCAACTCAATCCGTATCAAGCAGGAATTCGGGCAATGCAGCTCGCCGTCCGGTCGCTGCCCGAGAACCCCGACCATCTCTTGATCGATGCCCGGAAGCTTCCGGGCATCGACACCCCGCAGACCAGTATCGTCAAAGGCGACAGGCACGTCCGGGCGATCGCGGCCGCGTCGATCATCGCCAAGGTCCACCGGGACGGGCTGATGCAGCGAATCGACGAGGACTATCCTGGATACGGTTTCGCGCGACACGTAGGCTACGCAACGGTGGCCCACCTCGAGGCCTTGCGCCGACTCGGCCCGTGCCCGATCCATCGCCGGTCGTATGCTCCGGTCCGGGCGCTGCTTGGGAGGATGCCGCCGATGGACGATACACCTCGCGGGAACTAGGAGGACGAAACACCATGCCGGACATCACCATGCCAAAGCTCTCCGACACGATGGAGGAGGGCAAGATCCTGCGCTGGCTGAAGCAGCCCGGCCAGCCGGTCGAGATCGGCGAAGTCCTCGTCGAAGTCGAGACGGACAAGGCCGACATGGAGATCGAGGCGGAGCAGG
This sequence comes from Candidatus Binatia bacterium, assembly GCA_029243485.1. NCBI lineage: Bacteria > Candidatus Binatota > Binatia (SeqCode) > Binatia bacterium. The sequence goes on from JAQWRY010000047.1 coordinate 65,632, forward strand.
GCGGCGTTCTTCGCGAGATCCGGCTGCAGGAAGGTGATTCAGGGCCGGTAGGTGCCGTCATTGCGGTCGTGGACGACGGGAGCGTTGCCGACGCAGCACCCGGCGCCGCTCCCGAGGCGCCTGCGGCCACCGAGGCCCCGAGTGCCGCCGCCGAAACGCCCGCCGCGGCCCCGGTCGTAACGCCAACCCCGACTTCCGCTGCCGCCTCGGCACCGGCTCCCGCAGCGACGCCTGCGACACCGGCCGCCGCGTCCACGCAGAGCCCCGCGGGGACGTCGGCAGCGCACGCCGCCTCCACGGCGCCTCCCGCCGCCGGGACCGCGAAGGTCTCACCGCTCGCCCGCACGCGAGCCGCTGAACTGGGGGTCGACCCGACGACGTTGCGCGGCACGGGCCCCGGGGGCCGGGTGACCCGAAAGGACGTCGAAGCCGCCCACGCAGCAAGCACGCCCACCGCTCCCGCACCGGCGAAGCCGGAACCGGGGCAGCCGGGCTCCGGCACCGTGACGGTCCGACCGCCGCCGGCGAAGGCGGCCCCTTCGTTCGCACCTCGATCCGGCGATGCCGCCGCGATCCGACGGATTCCGCTCACGGGAATGCGCGCCGCGATCGCGCGACGCATGACAGAGAGCAAGCGCGAAGCCCCTCACTTCTACGTGACGACGGTCGCCGACATGGACCGAGCCGTCGAACTTCGCGCGGGTCTAAAGGCAAGCGGGGGCGTCGCGGCCGGGGTCACCTACAACCACCTCATCCTGAAGGCGTGCGCGGATGCGCTCGTTGCCGTCCCGGAGATGAACGCGCGCTTCGCGGGCGACGCCATCGAGGTCCTGCCCGAGGTGAATCTCGGAATGGCGACTGCGGTCCCCGAGGGGCTCATCGTGCCGGTACTGCACGACGCGGATCGCTCGAGCCTGTTCGACATCGCGGCGCGTGCGAGAGAGCTCGGAGAGAAGGCGAAGCAGCGGACCTTCGGGGGTAAGGACCTCTCGGGGGGAACGTTCAGCGTCTCGAATCTCGGGATGTACGACGTCGAGAGCTTCGTCGCGGTGATCAACCCTCCGCAGGCAGGTATCCTCGCCGTGGGGTCGGTCGCGCAGCGGCCGGTCGTACGCGACGGAGAGCTCCGCGTGGGCCACACGGTGCACCTCACCGTGTCGTGTGATCACCGGGCGGTGGACGGAGCACGGGCGGCGGAGTTCTTGACCGAGGTTCGCAAGCGACTCGAGAACCCCGTGTCCCTTCTCGTGCCCCAGGGCGAGGAGTAGTCCGTGGCCGATCGATACGACCTGGTGGTGGTCGGCGGAGGGCCGGGTGGCTACACGGCGGCGATCCGCGCGGCCCAGCTCGGCATGCAAACCGCCGTGGTGGAACGCGACCGACTGGGAGGCGTCTGCGGGAATTGGGGCTGCATCCCGTCGAAGGCGATCATCCGCTCCGCCGACGTCTACGACCGAGCGAAGCGCGGTGAGAAGCTCGGGATCGTGGCCGGTAGTCTCTCGTTTGACTATGCGAAGATCGTCGCCCACAGCCGCGGGGCCGCCGACCGGGTCGCGCGCGGGGTGAAGAGCCTCATGAAGAAGAACGCGATCACGGTGATCGCCGGGGAAGGTCGACTGAACGCAAGGGGACAGCTCGTGGTCGGCACCGACGTCGTCGACGCCGAACGGATCCTCCTCGCTACGGGTTCGGGCGAGCGGGTCCTGCCCGGACTCGAGCCCGCACCGCCCCAGGTCGTGACGTCGCGCGAACTGCTCGAGGAGACCACACTGCCCGGGAGCGTCGTGATCGTGGGCGGCGGCGCGATTGGCGTGGAGTTCGGCTACGTGTTCTCGAGTCTGGGCGTGAAGGTCACGATCGTCGAGCTCGAAGCGCAGCTGCTGCCGGGAACCGACGAGACGATCGCCAAGGAACTCGAACGCGTCTTTTCGCGGCGTGGAATCGAGATCCGTACGAAGACCGGGTACCGTTCGATCGACAAAACGTCGGATGGGGTCGTCCTCCACGTTGAGAAGGACGGGCAGGTCGAGGAGATCCGCGCGGAACGGTGCGTGGTCGCGGTCGGGCGGCGCGCTCGAGTCGAAGAGCTGGGCCTGACCGGGGCGGGCGTGTCCACCGAACGCGGCCTCATCACGATCAACGATCGGTTCGAAACGAGCGTCCCGCACGTCCTGGCCATCGGCGATCTCGTAGACTCGCCGCAACTCGCGCACGTCGCCGCGGCGGAAGGCATCGCGGCCGTGGAGATCGTCGCCGGGCGTAGGCCGCCCGGGCGTTTGGATCCGCTCCGGATCCCCGGCTGCGTCTACTGCCACCCGGAAGTGGCGACCATCGGGCTCAGCGAAGCCGCCGCTCGGGAGCGTGGCTACGACGTGAAGGTCGGAACGTTCCCGTACCGCGCGCTGGGAAGAGCCGTTGCGAGCGACGAGATGGAAGGCGTCGTGAAGCTCGTGACCGAGGCCCGCTACGGCGAGATTCTCGGTTGTCACGTCATCGGCGGCTCCGCGACCGACATCATCGCGGAAGCTGCCATGACGATGGGCCTCGAAGGAACCGTCTGGGACCTCGGCGGAACCGTCCACGCACACCCGACGTTCGCCGAGGGCGTGATGGAGGCGGCGCTCGCGGCGACGGGCGAAGGTGTGAACGCGTGACCGCGGCGCCGCGCCCGAACACCGACGTCTCGCACCGTTGGCTCGGCCGCATCACCTTTGACGAAGCACTCTCCATGCAGGAGGAGATCGTCCGGAGTCACGCGGAGCTCGGCGACACGATCCTCCTCCTGGAGCACGAGCCGGTCTACACGACCGGCCGGCTCGGCAAAGACGAGAACCTGCCCCCGGCTGCCGGCGCCGTGCCGTTGCGACGCATCTCCCGCGGCGGCGACGTGACGTATCACGGCCCCGGCCAACTTGTCGGCTACGTCCTCGCGGACCTCCGAGCCCGCGGCGGGGACGTACATCTCTTCTTGCGATCGCTCGAGGCCGGTGTCATCGCTCTACTTCACGACCTCGGGGTCGCTGCGAGCCGCGTGTCGGGTCGCACGGGAGCATGGGTGCTTGACGGAAATGACCAGAACGATGCACGCAAAATCGCCTCGATCGGAATCGGCGTGCGACGCGGGATCTCTATGCACGGATTCGCCGTGAACGTCTCGGTCGACCTGGCGGCGTTCGACGCGATCGTTCCCTGCGATCTCGAGGGAGTCCGCATGACGTCGGTCGAGCGCGAGACCGGTCGGCCGGCCCCGTCGATCGAGCAGGCCAGCGCACTCGCCGCCGAGCGGATTCGCGAGGCGCTGCCGCCCCGGACCTTCGCCGGAGCACGGGCATGAGCGCCGCCGTTCGCCCGGGGCGCCGTCACCCCGACTGGATCCGCGTCCGACTTCCGTCGGGAGACGGCTATCGCCGCACCAAGGGGATCGTCGCCGAGTCTAAGGTCGCCACGGTCTGCGAAGAGGCACACTGTCCGAATCTCGCTGAATGTTGGGCCCACGGCACCGCGACCTTCATGCTGATGGGCGACACCTGCACGCGGAATTGTGGGTTCTGCGCGGTATCTCACGGCCGTCCAGCCGCGTTGGACCCGATGGAGCCGACCCGGCTTGCAACCGCCGTGGAGCGCCTCGGCCTTCAGCACGTCGTCATCACCTCCGTCGACCGCGACGACTTGGACGATTTCGGAGCCGGTCACTTCGCCGCGACCGCGCGGGCGCTGCGAGCGCGGGTGCCGGCCTGTCGAATCGAAGTGCTCACGCCGGACTTCCAGGGCAACCAGGAAAGCGTCGCCACCGTGGCCACGGCACCGATCGAGATCTACAACCACAACCTCGAAACGGTCCCGCGCCTCTATAAGCGCGCCCGAGCCGGCGCCCGCTACGAGCGCTCCCTCGACGTCCTTCAGGTCGCAAACGACACCCGCGCGGATCTTCTCACCAAGGCCGGATTGATGCTGGGCCTGGGAGAGGAACGCGAAGAGGTCCTCCAGGTCCTACGCGACCTGCGGACCGTGGGGTGCGACATCCTCACCTTGGGCCAGTACCTGCAGCCGTCTCGCGACCATTTGCCGGTCGAGCGGTACCTCGATCCCGAGGAGTTCGCGGTCCTCGGGGAGGACGCGCGCAAGCTCGGCTTTCGTCACGTGGAGTCCGGTCCGTTGGTCCGCAGTTCGTACCACGCCTGGAGCCACGTTCCCGACGAGTAGGGCCGCCTACCGCCCGAATCCCTGGCTTCACGGAGTCTTTCGGGCGGACCCGCGTTGCTTCCGTCTCTGGTTTCCTCTAGGGAGACCAGCCGACTCTCGGTTCGGAAGACCGGGTCCGGGGGAATAAACGAATGCTCAAGCTCTACGATTATCCGCAATGCCCTTTCAGCCAGAAGACGCGCATCGTCTTGGCCGAGAAGCAGCTCGATTACGAGAAGATCCACGTCGATCTTCGTAAGCGTGAGCAGTTCGAGCCCGGCTTTCTCGCTCTGAACCCGTTCCACAAGGTTCCGGTCATCGTCGACGAGGAAGAGGGTGACCCTCAGACCACGATAGTCTACGACTCCACGGTCATCGACGAGTGGCTCGAAGACGAGTACCCGGAGCCCGCGCTCATGCCTCCCCCGGAGGATGCCGCCGGGCGCGCCCGGATCCGTCAGCTCGAGGATTTCGCGGACATCGCCTTCGTTCTGCCAGCCGGCAACCTGCTGACCGAGCACGTGAAGCGCGAGGAAGAGCGTGAAGTCGACCGCCTTCGTCGGGCAAAAGACGAGGTCGATAGGGCCTTCCTGCTCCTCGAGCACGAACTCGCAGGCGGGAAGCAGTTCCTCGGCGGTGAGCAGTTCACCCTGGCGGACGCCGCCTTCGCACCCAGGCTTCTCCTGCTTATCAGCCGGAACGTGGAGCTTCCCGAGGGCACCCGCGCTCTGCGGGGCTACATCGACCGCCTGCGCCAGCGCGAGAGCATCCGCAAGCTCGACGGCATCTAGGGCCCTGAACCCTCCCGGACTGGCTCGAGGCGTGCTCGTAAGCCAGAATGGTCCGACGGGGAAGCTGCGCCTGCGCAACGACCTTGGCCGAAACCGATGGATCAGGAAGAAGAAGAGCGACGACGCCAGGCCGTGATCGACTCGTACAAAGTCGTGTGCATCTGCAACAAAATTCGGCGGGGCGTGATTGATCGCGCCATCGCCGGAGGCGCTACGTCGATCGATGACATCCGTCGGCGAACCCGGGCCGCCACCGGCCCCTGCGGGTCCAAGCGGTGCGGGCCCGTCATCAAGCGTATGCTGAGGAAGCCTCAGTGATGGACTTCGCGGACACGATATCGATTTTTCCCCTGCCGAACGTCGTCCTGTTCCCTCAGGTCGAGCTTCCGCTGCACATCTTCGAGCCGCGCTATCGCGAGATGGTGACGGATGCGATGGACGGCGACCACCTCATCGGGATGGTACTGCTTCGCGCCGGTTGGCGTGAGGCCGCCGGCGGCCCGCCGGCGATCTATCCCATCGGCTGTGTCGGCCGGATCGAGAAGTACGATCTGGTCGAGGACGGCCGATCCAACCTCGTGCTCCACGGGCAGCGTCGCTTCGAGGTGAAAGAAGAACTCGAGGGGAAGCCCTATCGCCGCGCTCGCGTCGAGTGGGCCCCGATGCCCTCGACCGACAACGACGAGCGCGTTCGCGACCGCCTGCGTACCTGCGTGATCGGACTGCTCGAGCGCGCCGGCAAGACCGGCCCCGGGGAGATCTGGGACCGGCTCCCGAAGGAGTGGACCAAGCTCGTGAACTTGCTGGCCTTCGGTCTCCCGCTGAAGGAGGTCGAGAAGATGGCCCTGCTCGAGTGCACGGGCTGCGCCGCACGCGCCGAACGCATGATCGAAATCCTGGAGTTTCGACTCGCCGAGCACCAAAGCCGCAACAGCAGTGGCAGCAGTGGCAGCGGCGAGTCCTGGCACTGACGATGGGGACGATTACCGCACTGCTCGTCGCCCTGTCCTTCGTGACGGGCTGCGTGACCCTCGTCGTCGGGTATCAGGTCGGCCACGGTGAGACGCCGCTGGTCACCCACCTCAGTTGGGCCATGGGCACGCTCTTGCTGCAGTTCGCAGCGGCGTGCATCGCAGTCATGCACGCCCGCGCGGAGCGTCGGTACGTTTCTTCGCTCGAAAAAGCCCTCGAAGCGGCCAGTCTGGACGTGGAATCAGGGGGGTCGGCATGACCGGCGGGGGTCTGTTAGAACCGGATTCCGAAGTCTTTCCTCGGAGGTGACCCATGAAAAAGACGTTTGATGACATCATGGCAGACGCCAAGCGCGTCGTGCCCGAAGTACGGGTCGACGAGGTCCGTGGACGTCTGGCGGGCAACGGTAGAGCCGTCGTCATCCTCGACGTTCGTGAGAAGGAAGAGTACCGCGAGGGCCATCTGCCAGGCGCGATCTCGATCCCCCGCGGATTCCTCGAGATGAAGATGGAAACCGAGGTTCCCGAGCGCGACGCCGAGATCATCGCGTACTGCCAGGGCGGCACGCGATCGCTCATGGCGGGCGTCGTGATGAAAGAGATGGGCTACACCAACGTCGTGTCGATGACCGGCGGTTTCGGCTCCTGGAAGCAGGCCGGCAACGACTGGAGCGCCGACAGGCAATTCACGCCCGACCAGTTGCAGCGGTACAGCCGCCACTTCATTCTCCCCGAGGTTGGCGAGGCGGGGCAGTCGAAGCTCCTCGACGCCAAGGTTCTGTTGATCGGAGCCGGGGGCCTGGGCTCCCCGACCGCGTACTACCTCGCCGCAGCGGGTGTCGGCACGCTCGGCATCGTCGATGACGACGTCGTCGATCGCTCCAACCTCCAGCGACAGATCCTGCATACCGACGACCGGGTTGGCATGCCGAAGATCGAATCCGCCGAACTCACGCTGAAGGGCCTGAACCCGGACCTCAACGTGATCGGTTACCGCGAGCGCGTCGACTCCTCGAACGTGAAGCGCCTGTTCGAAGGCTACGACATCATCGTCGACGGCTGCGACAACTTTCCGACACGCTACCTCGTGAATGACGCCTGTGTGTTCATGAACAAGCCGAACGTGCACGGCAGCATCTTCCAGTTCGAAGGACAGACGACTGTCTTCGATCCGGCGAGCGGGCCTTGCTACCGCTGCTTGTTCCCGGAGCCGCCGCCTCCCGGCGCCGCGCCGTCGTGTCAGGAAGCCGGTGTCCTCGGTGTTCTGCCCGGCTTGATCGGTTCGGTGCAGGCGGTCGAGACGCTGAAGCTGATCCTCGGCATCGGGAACTCCCTGGTCGGTCGCCTCCTGCACTTCGATACGCTGTCGATGGACATCAAGACGCTGAAGCTGCGCAAGGATCCGGAGTGCCCGGTCTGCGGCGATCAGCCGACGGTGACCGAGTTGATCGACTACGAGGAGTTCTGCGGTCTGCGCGGCGACGACGCCGGCGCCACCACCTGAGAGCATGCAACCGTTCCCCGGCCGCGGACGGCTCTTCCTGCTGCGGCACGGCGAGACCGAGTGGAATCGGGCCCGCCGGGTGATGGGTCGGCGGCCCGTGCCGCTGTGTGACGAAGGCAGGGCCCAACTCGAGCTGCTGACGCCGCACCTCCCGGGGCTGGGCATCAGCTGCATCTGGACCAGCCCGATGGTGCGCGCACGGCAGACCGCCGAGATCGCGTCCGCGGCAGTCGGGGGCGTCCCCATCCGTGAAGACGACGGTCTGGCCGAGGTGGATTACGCCGACTGGGAAGGCTGCGGCTTCGAGGAACTCCTCGCTGACCCCGGATACCACGAGTTCCACAAAGACCCACTCCGCTCCCGCGTTCCAGGCGGCGGCGAGACGCTGTTCGAAGTTCGGGAGCGGGTCTTCGATGCCGCCGCCCGCGCACTGGCCGAGACGACCGACGGCCACCCGCTGTTGGTTTCGCACGGCGACCCGCTGCGCCTCGTACTGGCCGCCTGCATGGCAACCCCGCCCACGGAGTTTCGCCGCCTACGCGTCGACAACGGCGCCCTGTCGGCCATCGATCTGACCGGAACCTGGTCCGAGGCAAAGTTTGTGAACATGCGGCCGGATCTCGGCGTGATGCTCGATGCCGAGATGGACGGTGCCCGCGCGCTGCGCGAGGGCGAAGCAGAACCTACGGAGTCGAAATGAACGTCACGATCAAACTGCACACCACGCTCAAGAAGTTCGCCCCGCCCGAGACCAAGGGCACGATCCCGATGGAGTTCGACCCCGGCGCGACCGCCAAGACGGCTGCCGCCCACTTCGAGATCCCAGACGACTTCGTCGGCGCGGTCTTCATCGACGGCCAGCGCGCCGACATCGACACGCCACTCGCCGAAGGGATGGAAGTGAACTTCCTGGCTCCGATCGGCGGCGGCTAATCCGTCGGCCGCTGGACCGATCCCCATAAAAAAACCCCGAGGGCAAGCTCTCGGACAGTTCAAAGCGTCCGGCCTCGTCCGGTGTTGACGAGGAGCCCTCGGGGTCGGTGGTGACTGGTATACTCCCAGTCGACCACGAAATTCGCGGAGCGGCCTAGGAGGCCACCACCTCACAGAACACCGAATTGGGACTACTCACTGTCTGACCACCCCCTTTCTCGGCGCCGACGCAATCGACTCGCATTCGTTCGATCCGCCTTCCGTGCGGGTACCACCCGCTTCCGGTCCGAAACCGCCGATTATCCCGGCACCGGCCACGGCTCACCGACCAAGAGAGGCCATCCCGCCCCCAGCCGACTCAACGGGTGCTGTTTCACCCGAACCGCTCAAAAGAATCCTAGGCCGATCTGCGACGGTAGTCTAGACGATCTGACGCAACGTTTGTGGAACAGTGCGTCAGTGGCGGGTCTCAGCTCTTGGCGCGTGAAACGTAGTCGCCCGACTCGGTGTCGACGCGAATGACCTCGTCCACATTGATGAATTCGGGGACCTGCACGACCAGCCCGGTCTCCATCGTGGCGGGCTTCAGCGTGTTGGTGACCGTGGCGCTCTTCAGCCCCGGCGCGGTCTCCACGACCTTCAGTTCGACGTTCTTCGGGAGCGAGACACCAATGGGCGTGGTCTCGTGGAACTCCACTTCGACCTTCATGTTCGGCAGGAGGAACTTCTCACGGCCGGTGAGGTCTTCGGAGGTGAGCTCGATCTGTTCGTAGTTCTCGGTGTTCATGAAGTGGTGCTGCTCGCCGTCGGAGTACAGGTACTCCATCTCGTTCTGCTCGAGCGTGATGCGCTCGACCTTGTCCTCCGAACGGAAGCGATGCTCGCTCGAGTTGCCCGAGCGCATGTTGCGAACCTTGGTCTGCACCATCCCGCGCCAGTTCCCCGGCGTGACATGAACGACGTTCAAAACGCGATGCAGGTCGTCTTTGTGCATGATGACCATGCCGGCGCGGAGTTGCGTGGCAGAGATGTGCATCGGGAACTTCTCCTCAGGGCTTGGGGGCCATGAACACGAGGACAGTCGCGCGCTCGGGGCCTGGATTGGTCGCGCCGTGGGGAACACCCGGGCCGGCGTGGGCCAGCTCTCCGGCCTCGAGGCGACGTGTATCGTCGCCAATCTGAATCTCGACGACACCGTCGAGCACGTAGTAGACCTTGTCGGAACCATCGTGCGCGTGCGCCTTCTGCACTTGCCCGGGTTCGAAGCAGTAGGCGTCGCAGAACATGTTGGCCGAGTCGAAGATGTTGCACTTGGCCATCTTCTCGGCCGAGAAGGCGATCTTCTCCTGCAGCGTCGCAAACGCGGTCATGGAGTCTACCTTCCTACCGCCACGGCGATCGTGGCAAGCGTCAGGAGGATCGTGAACCACGACATGCCGACGATTCGACTCATCATGCTGGCAAGGCGCTTCTCCGCCGCGTCGTCGACTTCGTCACTCCAGTCGTCCTCACGAACGATGCGGTGTCCGATGCCCATCGAGATGTACACCCCGAAGAACAGGACGAAGAACGCGAGGCCGAGCTTCCAGGCCAGGAACTGCCCGAAGCTCTCGAAGTACGCGCCTCCGAGGCTCTGCTTCATGCCGGTGATGCTCCAAGCGCCGGTCATCAGCATGACCCCAAGGAGACCGATGGCGATCGGATCGTAGGCCCGAAGGACCCGGGCGATCTGCCGGCGGCGGCGCAGCGGGTCTGCGACACGCCGAGCGCTCGGCACCGCGAACCACGCGAGCCCCGCGGTCGCGCCCAGGTAGAGCCCGGTCGCGACGAGGTGAGTCCAGAGCAACACGCCTAGCGTTGGTAGCCAATCCCCCGCCCACGCGAAAGGGGCGGTTGCGCCGGCGGTCGGCGGTTGATTTGAATGCCCGACCGATGGACGACGACGCCCTACTGGCCCCGAGCGAGCCCGATCCGGACGCTCCGCTGCATTACAGCGGGCGGGTGATGCGTTTCTCGCCCATGCGCGGCATCGGTCAGATCCGCAGCGACACGGGCCGCGAGATCACCTTCGACGTCCGATTCCTCGAGATGGCCGGGGTCGGGCGGGGCGATCGTGCCCGCGATGCGCTCGAAGAGGGCATGCGGGTCGGCTTCGACGTCGGCTGGACGTCCCGTGGGCTCCGGGTCACCTGGCTCCGACAGCTCGAATCAGAGCGGGAGCCCCGTTCGGAAGGTGAAGTACCGGCCGAGGAAGCTGCCGACCAGAACCGCCAACGTGGCGATGTAGAATAGGCCGGTTGCCGCCATCGTCTGCGGAATCGCGAGAACCCGCGCGATGAGGGCGGCGATGCCAAGGGCGGCCATCGGTCCGAGAAGTAGGCGCATTCCAGCGAGCTTCCAGTAGCCGTCCAGCACGTCTCCGGACTCGGGGCGAGGCAGCGCGATGCTCGCGAAGGCGAGGACCGCGACCAGGACGCTCACCTCGAAGAAAATCGAGCGCACGAAGAACCGAAAGCACTTGTGGAACGGTTCGATCTCCATTCCGGGATCGATGAGGTACCAGTGACCGATCAGCATGCCGCTGGTCACGCCTCCGAGCGCCGCCGCACCTGCCCACACGTTCACAACCGCGAGACCGTCGAGTGCCGCCGACTCGCCCGACGCGATCCCGACGCCGCTCACGGCCAGAGCGACGAATCCGACGAGCAGGGTCGCAGCAAAGAGGCGAGCGCGTGCTTGAACCGCCTCTCCCCAGAGCGTCGCCAGATACGCGCTAGACAGCACCAGGAAAAGCGCCCAGAGAATTGCCTCCCCGGTTCCAACGCTTTCAACGCCGCGTGTCAGCCGCAGGTAGATCGCGCCGCCGCCGCCCACCCACGAACAGAAGAGGAACACGCCGCCGCTCGATTTGAAGTAGCCGCGCGCGATGTCGTGGAAGGGCGGAATGGCCAGAGCGAGAAAGCCGCCCACGCCCAGCTGGCAGAACACGAGCAGGAAACATCGGGTAAATAGGGTCATTCGCAGCGGTCCCCGGTCGTGCTATCCTGGGCGGATTCCAATTCGGAGCACGGCTCCAACCAACGTGGGAGTATCATGAGTAAATTCCTGAAAACCGCTGCTGGCGGCGCGACGATGATTGTAGCTGCCTGGATCCTTGTAGGATGCCAACCCAAACCAGATGAGGCGCTGAACGCCAAGGTTGCGGCGCTCGACGCCGCTGTAGCGGACCTCCGTAAGGAAATTAAGGTAAACCAGGCAGTCATTCTCAAGCAGTTCAAGGGCGTCAAGGGCGGTCAGCAGACGATGATCCGCCGCGGCGTAGTGATCGTCCCGGCCGGCACCGAGAAGCCGGTCCTGGGCGGAGACAAGACCGATATCACGATGGGGACCGCGCCGACCCTCGGCGATTCGGACGCGCCCATCGAGGTCATCGAGTTCGGCGAGTTCCAGTGCCCCTACTGCATGAAGTACGCGAGCGCTCTTCGCGACCTGACCGAGCAGTACCCCGGAAAGGTCCGCGTAGGCTTTAAGCACTACCCGTTGAATAAGCACGAGATGGCGCTTCATGCGGCCAAGGCCTCCTGGGCGGCCCAGCAGCAGGGCAAGTTCTGGGAAATGCATGATGCGCTCTTCGGTGCTCGCGGCCAGCTGGACCCGCTGATCATCCGAGCCCAGGCGCAGGCCATCGGGCTCGACATGGCCCAGTTCGACGAGGACCTGGCATCCCCTCTGGCGGCGAAGGCCGTGTTCACGGACCGCCGGGCAGGCAAGAAGGCAGGCACCAAGGGAACGCCCTCGTTTTACGTGAACGGCCGGTTCTACGGCGGGAGCCTGGGAGCGGTAGAGAAGGCCATCAAGGGGCAACTCGGAGGAGCCGCTCCGGCTAAGGGCTGAGAGCCTTTCTGCCCGCCGGGGGCCTTGCACCGGCCCCGCGTTGCGGGCACCTTTGAGACGAGCGTGAACACAAGGGGGGGTGCGTCATGTTGAGGCGAAACGAAGCGGGAATCGTGCAAGGATCTGTTGCGCGGAATCAGTGGATTCGGGTGTCGTGCGCGCTGGCTCTGGCCTTTGCCGTCGTTGCTTCGACGGCGGCCCCAGTGGCGGCGGAATCCGAAGTCATCATCCACAGCGAGCCCTGGCCCGGTGATCTGAGCCAGGTCTCCCCGGAAGACGACGCTTTCGCCGAAGACCGCGCCCCGAGCAAGGGAGTCGGCTTCCTGGCCAGCATGGGCAGCATCGTCATGAGTGCAGTGACCTTCCCCGTGAAGATGGTCGTCGGGGTGACCGGTGCGATGACTGGCGGGCTCGCCGGTGCCATGAACGGTGGCGACGAAGAAGCGGCCGCCGGCATCTGGAACGTCAGCACAGACGGCTCGTACTACGTGTCTCCGCAGGTCCTCGAGGGCCGCAAGCCGTTCCGCCTGACGGGCGACCACCGCTGAGTCCGGCAGTTTCCGAAGCGTCGTCGGCCTTGCTACATTGACGGCACAATGACGTCTCAGGTTCGCAAGACGACCATCGTCGAGGTTCTCGACCTAGCGTTGGAGTTGGAGCGCAAGACCATGGCGCTCTACGCCGGCTTCCTGACCACGTTCGAGCACGAGGACGACCTCCGCCAGTTCTGGTTCAACATGGCGCGGGGCGAGGCGGCACACTGCGGGGCACTCATGCTGGTCGAGTGCATCCTTCGCAACGACCCCGAGCTCGGGGGCGATGCGAAGATTCGGTTCGACATGTCGACCGGAATCCGCCTCCGGTCGCTCCTCGCCGGCTACAAGCGCGAGCAGCGCCGCGGCGTGACCGCCGGGCGCGCCTTCGAGATGGCCGTAGACCTCGAAGGCTCCGAACTCGAGGACGTCGTCGTGGACTTCCTGCAGGTCGTGCCGGATCCCGGCTGGCGAGATCAAGCCGTGAAGATGCTCGTCCACGACATGGGCGACCTGAGCTACATGATCGAGCGCTTTACCGACAACGCAGAACTCCTGGCGCGTGCCGATGCACTCGTCGAAAGCCGCGTTGCGACGAAGCCTGAGCCGCGGCCACGCGCACGGTCGCGCAAGAAGAACACGTCGGCCTGACGAGCCCCAGTTGAGCGAACGCTCGCGCAGCCCCCACACTCGTGGCAAAGCGACGGGTTGCGGCTTCGCGGTTCCGCTTTAGACTGACATTCATGGAACCACGGGTTACGCAGAACGACCTGGCCATGCTGATGCTCGGCGAGGACGACCTGGTGGCGCTGGGAGCTATGTTGAGTCTCCCGGCCGGAGTTGTCGACCTGGCCGCGGAGGAGGGCGATGAGGGGGAACCGATCGTCCCCAGCCCCCACACGTGAGACCTACATCTCCAGTTCTTCGCCCGGGCGCCGCGGAGTAGACTCCACGTAGATGCCGCGGCTTCCTGCGAGGCGGGTGATCGTCGCGCGAGCAAGCTTGCTCGGCGCCGAGTGGCCGTTCTCCCAGCGATTGACCGTGCTGACGGTGATACCCAATTCGTGGGCGAACTCTTCTTGGGTCATCGAGAGTCGGCCACGCATGTCCCGAATCGACAGCCCGTTGCTCTTGATCATAGTCTCATTGCCTCCTGGTCCGCGTTTGGGAGCGGATCTTGTACGTGCGATCGGCTGGCACCCCGCCGAACCGTCTTCGTCACGTGGCAGGAGGACAGAGCAAGCAACGTGCCTGGCCCCACGTGGATTTGCGCTGCCTTTGCGTCCAAACAGGAGGTCTCGGCGGCATTATCTTGCCGATGCGTTGCGTCGGGGATCACGCACCGGCCATGGCGCGCCCGCGCCGATCGGCGATTGCGAGTGGGCCACCTGCCGGTTATCTCATCCGCAACGAATGCTCCGGATGGTGGCATAGGGTGCCCGAGGCGGTTGCACGAGCGAGCGCGAACGTCGCTCTGGTCAAGTACTGGGGCAAACGCGATGAGGTTCGCAATCTTCCCGCCGTCGGAAGCATTTCGATCACGCTTGCCGACCTGCTCGCGAGCGCGCGTGTCCGCGTTGCGAACGATTCGTCCGCCCGGTTCACGAGTCGTGGGCATGTGGTCACGGGCTCCGCAGCCGAGCGGATGGCCGCGTACCTCGACTGGATCGCCGAGGCGCTGGGTAGTGAGGAACGCCTCACGACCGACGTCGATGCGAACTTCCCGGTCGGGGCCGGCCTCGCTTCGTCAGCAGCGATCCATTGCGCGGTGGCGGCTGCGTCCGCGTCTGCGCTAGCGGCGTCTGTCGATCTGCCGCGGCTGTCGCGCCTGGCGCGCGTGGGCTCCGGGTCAGCGGCACGCTCGGTGTACGGTGGCTGGGTCGAGTGGCATCATGGCAAGCGGACCGATGGAGAGGATTCCGGCGCGACCCAGCTTCTCGAACAAAAAGAGTGGCCGGTCGCTATGGTCGTCGCGGTCGTGAACGAGGGGCCGAAAGAGATCCCGTCACGCGATGCCATGCGCCATGTAGCTCGCTCGTCGCCGCTGTACCCCGCGTGGATCGAGGCACAGGGGGCGGACCTCGCCGCGATGCGGACCGCGATTGCTGCGCGCGATTTTACCGCGGTCGGTACGATCGCCGAAGAGAACTGCCTGCGCATGCACGCCATCACGTTCGCGGCCCGGCCTCCCGTCGTCTACTGGTCGCCCGTGACGATGGCGGCCATGGAGGCCGTTTGCGCTCTGCGCAAGTCGGGCTGCGAGGCCTACTTCACGATCGATGCGGGTCCCCAGGTGAAGGTCCTGTGTGCCCCCGGCGACGTCGAGACCGTGGCCGAAGCCATGGGTCAGGTTCCCGGGGTCATACGTGTTCTCCGGTCCGCTCTCGGCGGCGGGGTCGAGGTCCTCGAGGGGCCGACTCCGTGGAAGTGACCGCGTCGGCGCCCGGGAAGGTCTTCCTCCTCGGCGAGTATGCCGTTGCACTCGGAGCCCCGGCCGTCGTGGCCACGGTCGACCGCCGCCTGAGTTGCCGCGGCAGCACCGCGGCCGGCAGTGGGCGCCTCTCGATCCGGGTCGGCGCCGAGAATTACGTCGGCCCGCTCGATGCCGACACGCTCGAAGGGATCCCCGGTTCGTGCCGCTTCGTGGCGGCCGCGGTCCTCACGAGTGCGCGGCGTCTCGGGATGCGCGGTGTCGATCTGGAGTTCACCACCTGGAGCGACCTCGACGGAGCCGGGCCCAAGGTCGGCCTCGGAGGCAGTGCCGCAGCCGTCGTCGCCGCAACGGCCGCGACCCATGCACTCGGAGGTCGGCCTGACGAAGACCGGAAAATACTGGCGGCTCTCGGTGTCGCGGCGCACCGGCTCGCGCAGGGCGGCGGTTCGGGAGCCGATGTCGTGGCCTCGACGCTCGGCGGCGTTCAGTGGATCAGCGATCTCGATGCGTCCGACGTCCCCTCGACTGTCGCCGCCTGTGGAACCGGTGCTCGGATGCGCACCGAGCCGCTCTCTCTTCCGGGAGATCTGTGTCTCGACGTCGTGGCGACCGGCACGTCAGCGAGCACCGGACCTCGCATCCGGCGGTTCGTAGGACGAGCACGGGGCGAGGGCCCGCTGGGTGAGGGCGCGGCCAAGATCCTGGAGGCGTGGTCCGCCGGGATGAGCGCCGTCGTGACGGAGTTCCGGGATGGCTGCCTCGCCGGATCCGTGGAACGGGTGCTGCGTGCCACCGAACACGGCAGGGCCCTCCTGACGCGCCTGGGCGCCCTCACGGGTATCCGCATCTGGACGACGGCCCTCCACCGCGCCTGCGACGCCCTCGGGCCGACGAACGCGGTTGCGATCAAGCCGTCCGGCGCGGGCGGGGGCGACTGTGCCGTGGCGCTTGGCCCGGCCGGACGACGCTCCGAACTGTATGCTGCTTGGATGAGCGCCGGGTTGCAGCCACTCGAGGTGGAAGCGAGCCTGGACGGGGTGAGGGTCGAGATGACGAGGGAAGGGAACGGTCATGGCTAAGCGGCGCACCGCAGCGGTCGACGAGATCGCAGACCGGAAGCAGGCGCATCTGGACCTCTGCCTGCGAGAGGACGTCCAGGCGGCGACAAAGACGACACTTCTCGAAGAGGTGCAGCTCGTTCACGACGCGCTTCCGGACCTGGCGCTCGACGACATTGACACCAGTACGAAGTGGTTGGGCAAGAAGCTGGCGGCACCTCTGGTCATCACCGGGATGACGGGCGGCACCAAAGCGGCGTTCGAGGTGAACCGCGACCTGGCACGCGTCGCCGAAGAAACCGGGATCGCATTCGGCGTGGGGAGCCAGCGGGCGATGCAGAGCCGGCCGAACAGCGGATGGACGTATCAGGTCCGTGAGTACGCGCCGTCCACCGTCGTGCTCGCGAACATCGGCATCGGGCAGGCGCGGGAGATGGAACTTGCGCAGTTCCAGGAGTTGATCGATGCGCTCCAGGCCGATGCGCTCTGTCTTCACCTGAACGTCGCGCAGGAGATGATCCAGCCCGAAGGCGATCGGTCCTTCACCGATGGAACGAAGGTGTTCCGCAGGCTGGTGCGGAAACTCGGCACCCCGGTCATTGCGAAGGAAACCGGGTGCGGGATCTCCCGCCAGGTGGGCGAACGCCTGGCCGCAGCGGGCGTTCGGCATGTCGACGTCTCGGGCGCTGGCGGCACGTCCTGGGTTCGGATCGAAGCGCTCCGCGCCCCGAAGGCCGAGCGGCTCGGAGCGCTCTATCGCGACTGGGGCGTTCCCACCGCGGCGAGCCTGCTGCAGCTTCGCTCCACGAAACTACAGCTGATCGCGAGCGGCGGCATCCGGAGCGGTCTCGATGTAGCTCGTGCCCTGGCGCTAGGCGCGCAGCTCGCCGGCACGGCGCTCCCGGTCTATCAGGCCTATCAGGAGGGCGGGATCGACGGCGCGCGCGAGTTCGTCGGAGAACTCGTCCGCGAGCTCAAGGTCGCCATGCTCCTGACGGGTAACCGCACGCTCGCCGAGATGAGGCGGGCCGATGCCGTCCTAGGTCCCCGACTGCTCGCCTGGCAGCCAAAGGCCGGCAGCACCCGGAGGAAGAGATGAACGACGCCGGCGGGTCACGCATCCCGGGCTTCCACAACTTGCCCGTCGACGAACGCCAGACGCTCATCACGAAGCTCGCACGCCTCGATTACGAGGAGCATTCGCTCCTCCTCTCGGAAACCCCGCTGACGCTCGAGGCAGCGGCCCGACTCACCGAGAACACGGTCGGCGTCTACGCGTTCCCGATGGGACTGGCCCTGAACTTCGTGGTCAACGGCGAGGACGTCCTCGTGCCGATGGTGACAGAGGAGCCGTCCGTCATCGCCGCCGCGTCCAATGCGGCCCGCCTGGCGCGTTCCGGCGGCGGATTCGTGGCTGAAGCCGATCCGCCGTGCATGATCGCGCAGGTCCAGCTCATAGACGTTCCAGCCCCCGAGGAAGCGCGCGCGCGACTCGAAGCCGAGGCTCCGCGTATTTGCGCTCGAGTCGATGAACTGGCTCCCGGAATGGCGCGACGCGGTGGTGGGGCGCGCGGCGTCGAAGCCCGCGTGCTCGACGCGCCCGACGGCCAGAAGTTCGTGGTGGTGCACCTTCTCGTCGACGTCGGTGACGCGATGGGCGCCAACGCGATCAACACGATTGCAGAGCAAGCGGCGCCGCTTCTGGAGGAGATCAGCGGCGGGACGGCCCACCTTCGAATCCTCTCGAACCTCACCGACAGACGGTGCGGTCGCGCGTCGGTGCGGTATCGGCTCGAGGATCTCGCGATGAAGGGGCGAACCGGCGAAGAAGTCGGGCGGGGCGTAGAACTCGCGAGCCTGTTTGCGGAGGCCGACCCGTACCGCGCCACGACGCACAACAAGGGCATCATGAACGGCGTCGACGCCGTCGCGCTCGCGACCGGAAATGATTGGCGTGCCCTCGAAGCAGGGGCGCACGCGTTCGCGGCGCGCAACGGTCAGTACGGCGCTTTGTCCACGTGGCGTGTCGACGGCTCCGAGTTGGTGGGACGGATCGAGCTTCCACTGGCTGTCGGGACGGTCGGCGCGACCGTCGAAGGAAATCCGCGAGCCCGGCTCGCGCTCAAACTTATGGGCGTAACGAACGGACAGAAGCTGATCGAGATCATCGCGGCCGTCGGACTCGCGCAGAACTTCGGCGCCGTGCGTGCACTTGCGACCGAGGGCATCCAGAAGGGGCACATGGCCCGGCACGCACGGGCCGTCGCGGCGGCTGCCGGCGCGTTGCCCGACCAGGTCGAGCAAATCGCCACGACCCTGATCGCCGAGGGTGAAATCAAGGTCGAGCGCGCCCGTCGGTTGCTCTCGGGAACCTCCGGAGACGATCCCGAGTGAACGAAGGGCGCGGACTCGGCCACGGGAAGGTCATCCTCCTCGGCGAGCACGCCGTCGTCCATGGGCAGCCCGCCATCGCGACGGCTCTGAGCCACGAGGTCCGGGTCCACGCGCGCGAACGACGCAAGGGCGACGCAGATCCGCCCGACGAACTACGTCCCGCTCTCGAGGCGGCCACCGCTGCCGTCGGCGGAAGGGAAGCGGCGGCCCTTCATTTCTCCTTCGAAGGCGATCTACCGATCGCGGTCGGACTCGGCAGCTCCGCTGCACTCGCCGTGGCCCTCGTTCGCGCGCTGGCCGCTGCGAACGGGCGAACGTTGGAGGACCGGGAAGCCGCCTTGGCCGCGAACGAAGTGGAGAAGGTCTTCCATGGGACGCCCTCGGGGATCGACGCAACGACGGCCGCACATCGCGGCCTTCTGTGGTTCGAAGCGGGCTCACCACCGGTGTATGAGCGCATTGCACCGGCAGGACCTCTCTCCCTGGTGGTCGCGCTCTCGGGCAGCCGGCATCATACCGGGGAGACCGTCGGCAGCCTGGGCACACGTGCCGAGCGATCTCCCGCCGTCTTTCAGCCGATTTTCCGAGCGATCGGCGAACTCGTCAGGGGTGCGCGCGGGGCGCTCGAGAGCGGGGACCGGCGTCTGCTCGGAGAGCTCATGTCGATGAACCACGAGCTCCTCCGCGCTTGCGGGGTCTCCACGAGCGAGCTCGACCGGCTGGTCGACGACGCCCGCGCATGCGGCGCGCTCGGCGCGAAGCTAACGGGCGGGGGCGGGGGCGGAGCGGCGATCGCGCTACCCGAGGGCGACCCCGCGTCGCTCGCCCAAGAGCTGCAGGGACGTGGCTGGGAAACCTTTGTCGCGTGAGGCCCGGGAACGGAACCCGTCGGGGCGGCTGGACGCGAGAGCCATTGTCGTAGTAGGCCAGGCCACGCCATGGCGAAGAAGAAGAGCGAGAAGCCCGCCCGCCGCGAGGTACGCCCGTCGAGCTGGGCTCTGGCGGCGATGGCCGCTGTGACGCTGCTGCTCGTGTACGCCGGCGTGAGTTCGGGGAACTGGCGAGGCGTCGTCGTCACCGAGATTCAGGTTCTCGTGGTGGGCTGCGCTGCCTGGTACGGCCTGCGCTAGTGCGCTCCAGGAGCGGAGCACGCCCGGTCCCCTCGTTGGAAGGCGAAAGCGGCCTTTGCTACTTGAGATGTTCGTCGCTCCGAGGGGCGTTCCTGCTATGACCAACGAAGGGCCCCCAACGGAGCCAACGACCGAAAACCCGGAACCGACCGAGGCCACCGGTCCAGCCGAGGCTCCGGTCCCGTTCGACGACTTCGACCTTCCAGATCCGGTGCGCGCGGGCCTGAAACATGCCGGATTCACGCTCTGCACGCCGATCCAGGCCAAGGTCCTGCCGCTCACGCTCGCCGGGAAGGACGTCGCCGGCCAGGCCCAGACGGGAACCGGCAAGACCGCAGCCTTCCTGATCAGCCTGTTTACCCGGCTGTTGGAGAACCGGCACCCGCGACGCCCGGCCGCACCTCGCGCGCTCTGCATAGCACCGACGCGCGAGCTCGCCGTCCAGATCGCCAAGGACGCCGAGCTCTTGGGCCACGGCAGCGGGCTCACGATTCAGGCCGTCTACGGCGGTGTCGACTACAAAAAACAGCGCGACAACCTTCGCCAGGACCTCGACGTCCTGGTCGGAACTCCCGGCCGCCTCATCGATTACCTCAAGCAGAACGTCTACGACCTCCGCGCGATCGAAGTACTCGTCATCGATGAAGCCGACCGCATGTTCGACATGGGCTTCATCCGCGACCTGCGGTTTCTCCTGAGTCGTTGTACGCCGGCGGACAAGCGCCAGTCTCTGCTGTTCTCCGCGACGCTTTCACACGACGTCCTCGAACTCGCGTACATGTTCATGAACGAAGCCGTGAGCATCGAAGTGAAGCCCGAGCAGGTGACGGCGGAAGGCGTAGACCACACGCTGTACCACGTGGGCGTGCACGAGAAGATCAGTGTCCTCATCGGCCTTCTGAAGCGGGAAGGCGCAAAGCGTACTCTCGTGTTCGTGAACATGCGCCGCACGGCGGACCAGCTCTGCAGAACGCTCGCGCTCAACGGATACCCGGCGGAGCAGATCACCGGCGACATCGACCAGCGCAAGCGACTCAAGATCCTCGAGGACTTTCGAAGCGGCTCGTTGCCCATCCTCGTTGCGACGGACGTAGCGTCACGCGGTCTGCACATCGAAGGCGTGAGTCACGTCGTCAACTACGACCTTCCACTCGATCCGGAAGACTACGTCCATCGGGTCGGCCGCACCGCCCGGGCGGGCGCGAGCGGCGCAGCGATCTCCCTCGCGTGCGAGCGCTACGTCGAGAGCCTCGAGGGAATCGAGAAGCTGATCGGGTTCAAGATCGACCACGACTTTCCCGAGGACGGCCTCATCGTCGAGTACAAGCCGGCGCCTCGGCGCCCACGCCCCAAGGACCCCCGGGGACGGGACGGGCGCGGAGGGTCCGGTCGGAGCGACGGCCCCCGCGGACGCGGCGCTCCCGGCGGGCGACCGACCGAGAGCCGAGACACAAGACCGCGTGGCAGTACCCCTCCCGCCACCGAGACGCCGAAGCCCGTCAAAGCCGCAGCGGGGCCCGCCGGAGACGGCGCAGCGAAGAAACGTCGCCGCCGTAGACGCCGAAAGCCGAGTGGGACCGCCGGGGGAGAACCGGGCGGAGACGCCGGCGGTTCGAACGCGGCCGACTGAGCCGGCACGCCGGACCTGCACTCTCGAGCGACCGTGGCGATCCTGCCTTCAGCCCCGAGCGATGCGCCTCGTCGCCACGTACTGCTCGCCGGCGGCGGTCACAGTCACGTTCACGTACTTCGCAGCTTTGCGATGCGACCTGAGCCGAACACGCGCGTCACTCTGATCAGTCCCTCGCCGCGGGCGGTCTACTCGGGCATGGTTCCCGGAACGCTCGTCGGCCTCTACGGGCCCGACGACGGCGCCATCGACGTGGCCGCGCTCGCCGCACGCGCTGGTGCGAGCTTCTACAGCGACACCGTCGTGCGCGTGAATACGGAAAGGCGCATCGTCGAGACCGCAAGCCGGGGTGAGATTCCCTACGACCTCCTCTCGTTGGACGTCGGCTCCCGTCCGCTCGGAATCGAAGCGGTCCGAGACCTGCCGGACGTCGTCGGCGCGAAGCCCGTAGAGGAGGCGGCACCGCGGATCGCAGCTTTCTTGGACCAAGCCCGTTCGCGCGGGACCGGTCGCGTCGTGGTGGTCGGCGCCGGGTCCGGAGGGATCGAGGTCGCCTTCGCTCTGCGCAAGCAGCTCCCCGCGACCCCGGGCGGTCACGTGACGTTGGTCGAGGCCGGCCCGGCGGTTCTCCCGGCCGGGTCCGATCGAATGCGGCGGCTCGTCGAGCGGTTGCTGCGTGACTACGGCATCGAAACCCACGTGGGTCGGCGCTTCACCTCGTCGGAGGCTGGCACTGTTCGGCTAGACGACGGAACGACGATCCCCGCGGAGCTCGTCGTCTGGGCGACCGGTGCCGAGGGCCTGCCATTCCTTACCGCGAGCGGACTTGCGACGGACGAGCGAGGCTTCGTGCGCGTAGATGATCACCTGCGCTGCGTAACGGCACCCGAGGTCTTCGCCGTCGGCGATTGCGCTCGAATGGAGAGCCATCCGGCGATGCCGCGGGCAGGCGTCTTCGCCGTGCGCCAGGGGCCCATCGTCGAGGAGAACCTGCGACGCAGCCTGCGTGGACGCTCCCTGTTGCGCTACCGGCCCCAAAGCGAGTTCCTCTCCTTGCTGTCCACGGGAGACGGGCGCGCCGCGATGAGTTACCGCGGCCTTGCCGCGCACGGACCGGCCTGGTGGCGCCTCAAGGACTGGATCGACCGCCGGTTCATCGAGAAGTACGCGCCGCCGAAGGCGAGCACTCTGCGACGTGGCCCCGACGTCGCCGCAACCATGCCGATGGAAGCGTGCGGTGGTTGCGCGGCCAAGGTCGATCCCGACATGCTCGCGAGGGTTCTGAGCGGGCTCACCGACGGCCCAGGCATGGGCCTTCCCATCGGCCTCGCGGCGGCGGATGACGCGGCAGTTTTGACGCCGCCGAAGGAGGGCAACCTCGTGTTCACAGTGGATGCGTTCCCGCCGTTTCTCGCCGACCCACTGCTCGTGGGCGAGGTCGCTGCGTTGAACGCGCTGAGTGACGTCTACGCGATGGGCGGCACGCCGACCGCAGCACTCGCGCTCGTCGGCGTCTCGGCGCGAGACGGCGCAAGCCGCGAGGCCGATCTTCGACAGATGATGAGTGGGGCCCGAGCGGCGCTGGATCGACTCGACGTCCCTCTCGCCGGCGGCCATTCGATCGAGACGGATGCGCCGCTCATCGGGTTCGCCGTCATCGGCTCCGTCCACCCGGACGCGACCATGACCAAAGGTGGAGCGTCCGTCGGAGACCGGATCGTCCTCACGAAGCCTCTCGGGACCGGAGTCGTGCTGGCCGCCACGCGGGCCGGCGAGTGCCCGCCCGAATGGACAGAGGCGACGATCACGTCCATGAGAGAGGCTAACGACGTCGCCGCGCGGTGTCTCAACGACGCGGGCGTTCGTTGTTGCACCGACGTCAGCGGCTTCGGGTTGGCCGGACATCTCGCCGAGATGTTGCGCGCAAGCGACGTGGGTGCCGAGATCTATGCGGACGCCTTGCCGGCGCTCCCGGGTGCGCTCGAGCTACTGCGACACGAGTGGCGTTCCAGTGCAGACGAGGCGCTCGCCGACTCCCTTCGCCAGGCGGTTGCGCCGATAGATCTTCCGGGCGACGACCCACGTCTTGGGTTGCTCCGTGATCCGCAGACCTCCGGCGGCCTGGTGGCCGCGGTTCCGCAGCGGCTCTGGCCGGAGGTCCGCCGGCGTTTCGCGGATGCGAGCCTCGAACTCGTCCCCATCGGAACCGTAGTCTCCGAGGCTTCCGGACAGATCCGAGTTCGGTCCGGAGGGCTGGTCGATGACGGCGCATCTGGGCTACACCAGCCCCATGAGTCCTGAAGAAAAACTCGGGCAGGCCGTCCGGCCCCCGTCGTTGCACGGAGTCCGCGTCCTCGATTTCAGCCATCAGGCTGCCGGCCCCTGGGCGACCACGCTCCTCGGTGACCTTGGCGCTGATGTCATCAAGGTCGAGAAGCCGGGCCGAGGCGATTCGATCCGCTACGGCCAGGGTGAGGACGGCTTCGAAGTCGGCAGTCTGAACTTCTGGGGGCTGAACCGCAGCAAACGCGGCATTACCATCGATCTGGGCAAGCCCGAAGGCATCGGTCTCGTCCACCGCCTCGTGCCCGAGTGCGATGTCGTCCTCGAGAACTTCCGCCCGGGCGTCATGGACCGGAAGGGAATCGGGTACGACGTCCTGAAGAAGCTCAACCCGCGACTCGTCTACTGCGGAATCACGGCGTTCGGAGCGACGGGACCGATGGCCCAGAAGCCGGGAATGGATCTAATCCTCCAAGCGACAGGCGGCATCATGAGCATCACGGGCGAAGCCGAGGGACGCCCACCGGTGAAGGCAGGGCCACCCGTGGCGGACATCACGACCGGAGTCTACGCGGCCTTCGCGGTCGCTGCTGCCCTCCTCGAGCGGGAACGTTCCGGGCTCGGCCAGAAGATCGATCTTGCGATGCTCGACGCGGTAATCTCCCTTCTCGCTGATGTCGGGTTGAAGACCCATGTCGGAGGCCGAGATTTCGCGCCGTTCGGCAGCGGGCATCCGGACATCGCGCCGTATCAAGCGTTCCGTGCGAGTGACGGTTACTTCATCGTCGCGTGTCTCACCGGGGCGTTCTGGAAGCGCCTCCCTGCAGCGATCGGCCGGCCCGAACTTCTGGACGATCCGCGTTTTCGGAATATGAAGGCACGCGTGACGAATCGCGACGCGCTCGCCGACGAACTGAACGCCGTGTTCGGAACGCAGCCCGTGGCTCACTGGATCGAGCGCGTCGAAGCCTCCGACATTCCAACGTGTCGGGTCAACAGCCTGCGCGACGTCTTCGCTCTCGAGCAGCTCCGTACGAACGAGACCCTCGTGCCCGTCGAGCATCCGACTCGGGGAACGATCGAGATCCTCAACTCGCCGATCAAGATGAGTGGCAGTCCGCACCACGTCACGCGGGGCGCTCCGACCCTTGGCCAGCACACCGACGAGGTCCTCAGCAGCTTCGGCGTGGACGATGCCGAGCGCGAGCGCCTGCGCGCCGCGGGCGTGGTCTGACTCTCCCCATGAGCGAGTACCGCTACATCGAGTTCGAGTGTCGGGAGGACGGCGTCGCGACCCTGTTGTGGAACCGGCCGGACGTGAAGAACGCGATGCTGCCGGAAATGACCGACGAGGCCGGCGATGCCTTGCACCGCGCGGCGGCGGATCCGGCCGTCCGTGCTCTCGTTCTCTCCGGTGCCGGAGACGCGTTCTCGGCGGGCGCGGACTTGAAGAACCTCGCACGTCCCGACCGCCTCGGTCGCTCTGCCGAAGAAGGACGAGAGCGTGGCCGACACGGAACGGAGCGCGTGCAGCAGCTGCTCACGTTCCCGAAACCGACGGTCGGCGCCATCCACGGGCCGGTTGCCGGTATGGCGTGCGCGTGGGCGCTCGGGTGCGACGTTCTCGTCGCGTCGCCCGACGCTCGCTTTCATCTGAGCTGGGTCCGTGTCGGCTTCGTGCCGGACTGTGGCGCGAGCTGGCTGCTCGTCCGCCGCGTCGGCGTGGCGCAGGCGAAGCGACTCGTTCTGACCGGAGATCCGATCGACGGCGAGGAGGCGTGCCGCCTCGGGCTCTGCGAAGAAGTCAGCGCGCCGGGAGCGGATGTCGACCGGGCGATCGCGCTCGCCGCGCGGATCGCGGAGCAACCCCCGCTCGCAGTTCAGAACGCGCGACGCGTACTCGATTTCGCCGCCCAATCGAGCTTTCGCGATGCCAGCGAAATGGAGTCGTGGATGCAGGGCAGGCTCGGGGAGACCGAGGATCACAAGGAAGCTGTGCGGGCCTTCGCCGAGAAGCGCCCGCCGCGCTTCACCGGCTCATGATCGCCGCGCCCCCCGAGGGCGTACGAACGCTCGTCGACCTGATCATCCGCGGCGCCGAGCGGTTCGGAGACCGCGAGGCCGTGGTCTTCGGCGACACCCGGTGGAGCTACGACGATCTGGCGCGGGAGACCGGGCGCGTGGCGCACGGCCTGCTCAATCTGGGTCTACGGCCGGGCGAGCGCGTCGGTGTTCTGCTTCCGAATTGGCCCGAGTTCTTTGCCTGTGTGTTCGGAATCCAGGCCGCCGGGGGCACGGCGGTGTGTCTCAACACGATGGCCGCCGAGGCTGAGCTTCGGCAGCACGTCGAGCGGACGGAGCTCGTCCGCATCCTCTACACGCCTCGGTTCCTGAAACACGACTACGTGGCCCGGCTCGATGCGGTCGCTCAGAGCCTCGATTCCAAGGACCGGCTCACGGGCCGCATCGCAGTGGCCCGCGCCGAAGAAGCGCCGCCACCCGGCTCTTTAGCGTACGACCGGCTGGGTCGGGACTGGGACGGAGGTGCTGCGGCCCTTCGCGCACTCGACCGGTCTGCGGCCTCGGAGCCGGCTGCGATCTTCTTCACCTCGGGCTCCACCGCCGAGCCCAAGGCCGTCGTGCACGCGCACCGGGCGCTCGTCCATCAGGCGTACGTCGCCGGAGATGCGTTCGGCGTGACCTCGGAGGACCGCGCGTGGGGCTCGCTGCCCCTGTTCTTCACCGGCGGATTCGTGGTCATCGGCCTCTTGCAACTCGCCGCGGGTGGCGCGGTCGTCCTGCAAGACCACTTCGATGCCGGCACGGCGCTCGACCTTATGGAGCGCGAACGCATCACCTTCTACGCCGGATGGCAGCAGGCTCCTGCGCTCTGTGACCATGAGAGCTTCGGCCGGCGTCGACTCGATCTACGCAAAGGCATGTACGCCGACTCGCCGGTCGCCGAACGACTCCTCGCGAGAGGACACGTTTCGATTCAGGGCTATGGGCTCAGCGAGACCGCGACGACCGTCTGCACCGCTCGCTGGGACGATCCGCCGGACGTACGAACCCGCGGCTTCGGGCGCCCATTGCCCGGCGTGGAGATCGCGATCGTCGACGTCGAAACGGGCGAGCGCAGACCGGAGGGCGAGATCGGCGAAGTACGGCTGCGTGGGCCCTCGCTGATGCTCGGCTACCTGGGCGTCGCGCGGGAAGAGAGCTTCGATTCGAGCGGCTATTTCCGAACAGGCGACCTCGGCCGAATCGATGAGAGTGGAACCCTTTGTTTCGAGGGGAGGTTGAAGGACGTCATCAAGACCGCGGGCGTCAACGTGGCTGCCGCCGAGATCGAAGCCTTTCTGGGTGGAGTGGCGGGCGTCCGGGCGGCCTACGTCGTGCCGGTCGCGCACTCGGCGCGCGGACAGAACGTCGGGGCCTTCGTTGTGATGTCGCCGGAGGCCCCGCTCGACGTGCCCCGACTACTGGCCCGGTGCCGCGAGGGACTCGCGTCCTACAAGGTCCCGCGTCACGTCTTCGAGTTGAGCGCGGACAGCGTGCCGCGCACGGGCACGCTCAAGGTCGACAAGCCTCAGCTTCGCAAGCAGGCCGACGAGTGGGCGGACGGCCCGCGCGACCTGATTCCCGCCGGCTCCGTTTGACCCAGGCGCCGTCCGCGCGCACCATTGCCTCGAATGGTTGAGGCACCGCAGCGAGGAGAGGACAACCTCGCCGATCTTCGGATCCAAACCGTCTGCCTTCTGCTCATCGCAACGGTCGTCGCGGCCGTGGCCCTGTTCTGGCTGAAGTCGGTGATGATCCCGTTCGTCCTCGCGCTCTTGATCGCGCTCGGGCTCGCCCCGCTGGTCGATGGGCAGATCCGTTGGTTGCGGTTTCCGAAATGGCTGGCCGTCTTCGTGACCTTCCTGCTGTCGATGGGGCTCCTGCTGCTGATGGTGTCCGTCGTGACCGGCGCCGTGACGCAGCTCGCTGCGAACGCCGGGGCTTACCAGGAACGACTCTCCCAGCTCCTCCATTGGGCCGCCGACACGGTCCCGCTCGAACGCTTCGGCCTCTCGCGGACCGCAGTGCTCCAGCCATTGTCGAAACTGCCGATGGGCACGGTGAGCGGGATCCTCCTCGGGACGACGAACGCGATCCTGGACCTGATGTCCCAGGCGATGTTGGTCACGCTCTTCCTCGTGTTCCTGCTGATCGGCTTCAGCGGCCGCGGCGACGACGGCCCGACGGGCATCTGGGCGGAGATGGAAGCCCGCGTGAAGGGCTTCATCCTCACGAAGACGCTCATCTCCGCGGTGACCGGAATCCTGGTCGGCTTGACGCTTCAGATTCTCGGCATCGAGCTTGCGCTCGCGTTCGGCTTCTTCGCCTTCTTGCTGAACTTCATTCCCACCCTCGGGTCGCTCATCTCGACCGCGCTGCCGGTGCCGATCGTGCTGATGAATCCCGAGATCTCGCTCACCGTGGCGGTTCTCGCGATCGTAATCCCCGGCTCCGTCCACTTCCTGATCGGCAACGTCGTCGAACCCCTCGTCATGGGTGACTCTCTGGAGTTGCACCCTGTGACGGTCCTGCTCTCGTTGATGATCTGGGGAGCCATCTGGGGGATCGTGGGGATGCTCCTCGCGACGCCGATCATGGCGGTCCTGAAGATCCTAAGTGACCAGAACGACGCGACGCGGCCGATCGCCCGCCTGCTCGCCGGTCGAAGAGGTCCGTAGCGCGCTAGAGCGCCGCGACGAACGCCGCGATTTCCGCGGCCACGTCTCCGGGTCGTTCGACGTGCAGGCTGTGGGTCACTTCCGGGATCTCGACGCCTCGGCCCTGCGGTAGCCGCTCCACGAACGCGGCGTGATCGTCGGCGGAGAGAATCGTCGACTCGCCACCGCGCACGACGAGAGTCGGGACGGGAACCCGTCCGACGTCCTCCGGGAAGCTGTGCAGCGGATGGGTCGAGCCGTCGACCGCCTGAAAGCGCTCCCAGTGGAACCGCGAAACGAATCCGCCATCGCCGCTCGGCTTGAAGCTCTCGTGTGCGATCTCGCTCAAGATGTCGTCGGGGACGACGTGCGGCGTGGGGTAGGGCTGAAAGCGTCGCACGGCCACGGCCATCGATGGGTACCGAAGCTGTGGCATCCGGCGGAAGCTCTTCCCGGCACGTACGAGCGCAGGCGCACGCGGCTGGAACGGGGAGTCCAGAACGACGAGGGCGCGAAGCGGGATCTTCGCGCGAAGAGCCAGATGCACCGACAAGAGGCCGCCCTGCGAATGTCCGACCAGGACCCACGGGCCGTCGTCGAGCTCCGCGCTGACGCGCTCCGCGTCTGCGAGATCTTCGGCCCATCCGTAGTGAGCGACGTCCGCCCAATCGCTCTTCCCGTGGCCGCGCCGATCCAAGGCAAACGGTCGGAAGTCGGAACGCAGCTCACGGGCAAGCGGGGCGCACCAGGCCCCGTGCGCCATGCCGCCGTGCATGAGCATCAACGGAGGCGTTGTGGGCGGGCCGCCGTACGAGGTCACGTGCAACCGCAGGCCGTCGGCCTCGACGACGTGCGAGTCTACAGCGTCCATTGCGGCTGGGACTCTGAACCAAGATGGATCGGCGTCAGGTTGTCGTGAGCCACCTTCGGTCAGGTTCCTAGTAGCGCGGAATTTCCGGATCGATGAACAGTGACCAGGAGTCGATACCGCCGGTCAGGTTCGAGATGTGCGAAAAGCCCTGCTGTTCGAGGTAGCCGGCGACCCGTCCGCTTCGAATGCCGTGATGGCACAGGACCACGATCTCGTCTTCGCGACCGAGCTCTTCGAGGCGGGCGGGAATTTCACCCATCGGAATCTCGAGGGCACCGACGAATGGCGCGAGCTGCGTCTCGTCCGGCTCGCGAACGTCGAGAATCGTCGGCGTCTTCCCGCCTGCGAGCAGATCCCGCAGCGCCTCTACTCCGATCTCTCTGACCATGACCTCCCGCTACCCCTTGGACAGCAGCCGCACAAGGTCAACCGGCCCGCGGAGCGCATGCTGTAGCAGGAGCGACCCGCGTCAGATGTCCAGATCCGCGACGGCGGTCGCCCGGTCCATGATGAGGTCGAACCGCGGAGCTACTTCGCGTCCCATGAGCGTCTGGATCGTGTCGTCCGTCGCGGACTTTTCATCGACCGTAATCTGCAAGAGGGTCCGCGTCTGGGGATCGAGAGTCGTCAGCTTGAGCGTCGACGGGTTCATCTCACCGAGCCCTTTGAATCTCTGGACCTGGACGTTCCCCCGTTTGTCGCGCTTCGCGAGGATACTGTCCTTCTCGTCGTCGTCCTGCGCCCAGAACGTCTCCTTGCCGATGTCGATGCGATACAGCGGCGGGACAGACAGATAGAGATAACCGCCCGAGATGAGCTGCGGCATGTGACGGTAGAAGAATGTCATCAAGAGCGTCGCGATGTGATTGCCATCCGAGTCGGCATCCATCAGCAGGCAGATGCGATGGTAGCGTAGCTTTCGAGCGTCGAACTCCCTGCCGATCCCCGAGCCCAGCGCCTTCACGATGTTGGAGAGCTCGACGTTTGCGAGCACCTTCGTCGTCGATGCCTGCTCGGTGTTCAGCACCTTGCCGCGCAGCGGGAGAATGGCCTGGAAGTGCCGATTGCGCCCCTGCTTGGCCGAGCCGCCTGCGGAATCGCCCTCGACGAGGAACAGCTCGGACTTCGAGGGATCCGTCGAGCTGCAATCCGCGAGCTTCCCGGGCAGGTTCAGCCGGTGTGAAACCGCCGACTTCCGTTGCACCTCCTTCGCAGCGGCGCGCGATGCCGAACGCGCCTTCGCAGAGAGGATCACTCGCTCGGCGATCGCGTCGGCCGACGAGCGGTTGCTCAGAAGCCAGTTCTCGAGCGAACTGCGGACGAAAGCGTCGACGACCGGGGTGAGCTCCGAGTTGTTCAACCGATCCTTCGTCTGTCCCTGGAACTGCGGTGCCGCGATGAAGCAGGACAGAAGTCCGACGACACCTTCGCGAACGTCCTCCGCTGCGATCTGCAGGCCCCGCGGGACGAGGTTCTGGAGCTCGAGGTAGTTCCGAACGGCCTTCACCATGCCGGACTTCAAGCCGTTCTCGTGCGTGCCCCCGGAACTCGTCGGGATGCTGTTCACGAACGACGAGAGCGTCTCGTTGGTGTCTTCGGTCCAGGCGAGGGAGCACTCGACGTGGACGCCGTCTTCCTCGCGCGTCGCGTAGAAGGTCTCGGCGGCCACACGCTTCCGCTTCTCCTTCGTGAGGACCTTGTCGAGATATGCGCGAATTCCGTCGTCGTAGTGGAAGGTGTGGGACTCTTTGGACGCCTTGTCCTCAAAGGTGACGGTGAGGCCCTTGTGGAGATAGGCCTTCGATTCGAGCCGATCCTTGATTAGCTTCGGATCGAAGCAAACGTTCGGAAAGATCTTGGGGTCGGGATGGAACTCGATCATCGTGCCACTGCCACGGGTGCGGCTCCCGACCTTCTTCAGCTTCGCCGTTGCAATGCCACGCGCGAACTTCTGTTCCCACTCGGCCCCGTCGCGCTTCACGCGGACGGTCATCTTGTCCGCGAGCGCGGTGACGACCGAGGCTCCCACACCATGCAGGCCACCCGAGTGATAGTAATTCTTCGCCTCGAACTTGCCGCCGGCGTGGAGCGTCGTGAGGATCAGCTCGAGGGCGGGCTTACGGTACTTCTTGTGCATGTCGACGGGGATGCCGCGCCCGTCGTCGCGCACGCGTACGGTCTCGCCATCCTTCTCGAGAGTCACGTCGATCCGCTTGCAGTGACCGTTCATCGCCTCGTCGACGCTGTTGTCGACGATCTCCCACACGAGATGGTGCAAGCCTGGCGAGTCAACCGACCCGATGTACATACCAGGCCTCTTGCGTACGGGCTCGAGTCCCTCGAGTACCGTGATGTCCTTCGCCGTATAGCTCCGCGCCACGCCCTTGCTCCTCTTCCTCTCCGCAGAGGCCGCTTTCGCCGACCCCACCGCCATCGCCGATCGAGCCTAGCAGACACCGGCTACGGCCGACGAACGATGCTAGGTGTCAACGCGATGGCGGCACCGAGAAAGCCCGCGAAGGGCAAGGGCGCGCGCCGTCCGACGAAACGTCGGACGGCCGGGCAACGCCCAGCGGCGCGCGGTACGGCCGAAACCCAGGCCAAGACGGGGGCCCGCTGCGAGCACTTCCCGCAGTGCGTGGGCTGCCCGTGGGTGGACCGGGCGTATGGTGCGCAGCTCGCGGAGAAACACGAGCGGCTCAAGGCCGCGCTCGAGCAACACCGCGAACTTGGGCGCTACCGTCTCGTCGACCCGAGCGGGAGCCCGCATCGATTCGGGTACCGGAACCATGCGAAGCTCGTCTTTCGCGCGCGCCGGATCCAGAAGGGCCGCGAGACGCTCCTTGGGGTCTACAAACCGGGCACCCACAGCGTGATGCCGGCGGAAGCCTGCTCGGTCCACGACCGACTGCTCCAGCCCTTCCTGCGAGATCTCCTGGAGGAGGTTCAGCAACGGGGTGTGTCGATCTTCGACGAGCGGCGACGCGGCGGAGACCTGCGCTACGCACTGGCTCGAAGTTCGCGCCTCAGTGGCAAGATCCATCTCACGCTGGTCTCCGCCAGAAGTCGCCCGGCGTGGCTCGGCGAACTCATTCGTGCCCTACGCCGGCGACATCCCGAACTCGAGAGTGCCTTCCTGTGCACGAACCCGACGCCGGGCAACGCCTTGTTGACCCGCGACATCCACAACATTTTCGGGCCGCCGGCGCTCCTCGAACGCCTTGGCGATCGTATCCTCGAATCGCAGCCCGACGCCTTCCTGCAGGCGAACCCGGACGTGGCAACAAACATCTACCGGGCAGCGGTGAAGGCGTTCCGTGGCCCGCCGTCCGCTCGGATTCTCGATGTCTACTGCGGGGTCGGTGCCATCGGCCTGTCCGTCGTGCGGCCGGGCGACCGACTCCTCGGCATCGAGTCGTCTGTGAGCGCGATCGCCTGCGCTCGGAGCAACGCGCGCCGCGCTCGGGTGCGGAACACACGTTTCGCCGCCGCGTCGGCCGAGGGGGTGAAGCACGTTGCGGCGCAGCACGGGATGCCCGAGCCCGACGTCGTTGTGGTGAACCCCCCACGCAAGGGGCTCGGCGCACCCGTCACGCAGCAGATCCTGGAGTTGGCGCCGGCGCAGGTCCTGTACGTGTCCTGCGACCCGGACACGCTCGCGCGGGACCTCCGGATGTTCACGACCCACGGCTACAAGCTCGAGCGCGTGCAGGCCTTCGACATGCTTCCTCAGACACCGCACGTCGAAGCGCTCGCGGTGCTGTCGCGTCACGGCGCGGTTAGTCCACGGCGATGATTTCGAAGCCCTGGCGCTCGGTGAGCCACTTCACCGAGACGTCGTGGCCCTCGAAGTCCTGGAGGATGTAGGTCTTCTCGTCCGCCCCGCGCAAGAACGGAACCCCGAAGGTGCTCACGGTGTAGGTGCTCGTACTGACGACCACGCCGTCGGCGATGAGTTCGGCTGTGTGGAGCCCGTTGCCGTCGCGGTTGAAGTTGTACAGGAGGCTCACGCCGTTGTCGGCGTCGCCGCACACCGCCTTCGTGTCGTCGCGCGGCGTACCGTACGCGGCGACCATCGGCTCGCCTCCGTCCACGCGGATCAAAACGGACTTGGCGTCGCACAGCCAGGCAGTGAAGGCCCCGATGCCGGTCGCGTAGCGGCCGTCGAGGGGAAACTCGAGCAATCCACGCGGGGCGACCCTGCCCTCCGCCACGGCGGAGAGGAGTGAGATGCGCGGCACGATCACGCCGTTTCGGGCGTCCAGCACCGGGACACCCGTGGCGCGCAGAACCTCGACCAGTTCGGTCACGGAAGCCGACGTGGACTGCTGGCGCAGCAGGGCAAAAGCGCCAGACACGTGGGGCGCGGCCATCGACGTGCCGTTCATGACGCGGAACCCGTCCCCCGGCACTGAGGAATCGATGCCGACGCCGGGCGCGAGGAGAGTCAGGAAGGCGGCCGAGTTCGAGAAGCCGGCCACCGTATCGACAGCCGTCGTCGCCCCCACGCTGACGAGCGTCGAGATGCAGGCCGGACTCGTGAGTCCATCGGCCGACCGCTCGTTGCCGGATGCACCAACCGTAACGATCCCGATCGAGCGCAAGTGATCGATCACGGCCTTGCGCGCGGCGTTCGCTTCGTCGCAGGCCGAGGCGGATGTGAAGGGCACGGCCCCGCCGATGCTCATGTTCACCGCTGCGATCGGAAAGATGTCGGCAAGTGTAAGGACGCGTTCGAGCGCGGCCACCTGGTCCGAGGTGAACGAAGCGGCACAGGGAGTGGCCCCACCGCAAAAGGCACCGTTGAAGCGCGTAAAGATCTGAATCGAAATCAGATCGGCTCCAGGAGCAACGCCGGTGAAGCTCTCGCCGGCCCCCGCGGCAATCCCGGCGACGTGTGTGCCGTGTGCACAGTCCTCTGGTGCGTAGGTACACGGGGCACCGGCGCCGGCACCGGTCTGAGTCGAGCTGCCGTTGGGACAGTCGTCGCCGGAAGAGAAGCACGACTCGGAGACTACGCGGCCGGCGAGGAACGGGTGTGCGGAATCAACGCCGGTATCGAGAATCGCAATGGTCTGGCCGCTCCCGTCGTAGCCGGTCAGGTGGACGGCATTGGCTTCGATTTGCGGGACGCTCTCGTCGAGAATCGGGAAGGATAGTCTGTCCTCCTCGACTGCCACGACGAAGTCGGCCTGCTCGAGGGCATCGAGTCCGGCCTCGTCGACGTCCAGTGCGGCGAACGGAACCGTCTCGAACGCACGGAGCACCCGGCTTCCGGTCCCCCCGAGCGTGGTCGCAAGGCGCCGACCACTCGCCGCGATTCGCGCGCGCTGCCCGATGACCGCCGAACGGGCGGGAAGGGCGCCCTCCGCCGCCACCGACTCGTCCAGCTGGACGAGAACCCGAGCCGACCCTGCCCGGCGCACTGCGTCGGTGAGCCTCGTCGGCACTTTCCCGCCCTCGGCTGTCGTCGTCACCAGAAGAACGGCGAGGCAGGGCAGGGCAACATGGCGAAGCGCAAACATGGACATCTCATTGTAGCCGCGGGCCGCAAACTGGGCGAGACGGATCGCGCACTAATTCTCGGGGGGCGCGATTGACTCAGGTGTGCCGCGCTTGATGACCTTCTGGCCCTTCGCTCCCCGCTTGAGCTGCGGGAAGGCCTCGCCTCGGACGCCACGCAGCGAACCCTTGGCGATCCCCACCCGGAACTCCGTCGTGCCGGCCCCGGACACGGCGCCCAGGAGCTTGTCGCTGGAGTCGAGGCGCATGAGGATCACGCCCCGCCCAACGCCCGAGAGGTCGGCGACGTCGGACAGAGGGAAGCGAACTCCCTTGCCACTCTTCGCCAGACAGAAGACTTCCTTGCCCGTGACATCGTGGATGGAGATCAACTCGTCTCCGGCCGCGACACGCGCAAACCGGCGGCCGCTCCGCGTGGTCGGCGAAAGGTCCGGGCCGGCCTGGAAGCCGTATCCTCGCGCAGACGCGACTAGGATCGCTTTCGTCGGCGCCGTGAGCTCGATCACGTCCCCCTCGTTGAAGAGGTTCGCCTGGGCCTTCTTGCCCTTACCTTTGGCCTTGGGCTTCGCCTTCGCTTTGGGTGTCGGGGCCGCACCGCCCTCGACGACGAGCATGCTGCGAATCACGCGTTCTCCGTCCTTGAACTTGAACAGCGACTGCACCGGCTCGCCGTAGCCGGTGGTGGCCGGCACGTCACTCGCGGGCAACACGTACAGAACGCCCAGCGTCGAAAAGAGGACGATCCGGTCGCGCGTCGTTCCGACGTGGATCGCCTCGAGCGAGTCACCTTCCCGAAGTCGCGCGGTGGAGGGATCCTTCAGCTCTCGCACACGGCGAATCCATCCGTCGCGCGTGAGGAGCACGGTTGTCTCTTCGTGAACGATGTAGGCGTCCGGATCGTACACGAGGTCTTCGCGGCCGCTCATCGACACCTTCGTGCGACGGGCGTCTCCGTACTTCTCCTTCAGTTCGAGAAGTTCGCGCCGGATCATCTTCCAACGCTCGGCCTTGCGTTTCAGGAGACGGTCGACCTCGGCGAGCCGCTTCTGCTTCTCCTTGCGTTCCGCCTCGAGCTTGTCGATCTCGAGCCGGGCCAACTGGTACAGCCTAAGTTCCAGAATCGCGTCGACCTGCACGTCCTCGAGCTTGAAGGCGACCTTCAGCTTCTTGGCGGCGTCGGCGCGGCCCTCGGCGCGGCGAATGATCCGGATCGCCTTGTCGAGGTCGAGATGAATCTTGTGGAAGCCCTCGAGGATATGGAGCCGCGCCTCGAGCTTTCGCTTCTCGAATTCGAGCCGGCGGGTGACGACGTCCATCCGGAAGTCGAGGAAGTGCTGGCAGAGGTCGAGAAGCGAGACGCGCTCGGGGCTCGCGCCGCTCGGGCTATCCGAAGGTGTCAGGCAAGTGAGATTGACGTTAAAGTTGACCTGCAGGTCCGTGTGCTTGAACAGGAAGGCCATCGCGACCTGCGGGTCGATGTCCGCCTTCAGTTCCAGAACGACCCGGATCTCGTCGGTGGACTCGTCGCGCACGTCGACGACCTGCGGCAGCTTCCGCTCGATGATGAGGCCACCGATACGTTCGACCAGCGTCGCCTTGTTCACGGCGTAGGGGATCGAGGTCAGGATGATCTGCACCTTGCCGCGGGGTGCCTTCTCGATCTTGTACTCGCCCCGGACGCGGAGGGCGCCGGTGCCGGTCTCGTAGACGCTGCGGATCTCGGCGCGGCTCGAAAGCAGCTCCCCACCGGTTGGGAAGTCAGGACCCTTGATGTGCTTAAGGAGGTCCGTCACCTCGAGCTTCGGGGCATCGACCAGAGCTACTAGCGCATTGCAGATCTCGGTGAGGTTGTGCGGCGGAATGTTGGTCGCCATGCCGACCGCGATCCCGGTGGAACCGTTCATCAGGAGCTGCGGGAGGCGGCTCGGCAGGACGATCGGCTCCTCGTTGGAGGCATCGTACGTGGGACGCCAATCGACTGTGTCGGCCCCGAGGTCGGCCAGGATCTCCTCCGCGATCGCGGTGAGCCGGGCCTCGGTGTAGCGGTAGGCCGCGGCCTGATCGCCGTCGAGCGAGCCGAAGTTCCCCTCGCCGTGGACCAGCGGGTATCGCAAGGAGAAGTCCTGGGCCATGCGGACCATGGCGTCGTACGCGGCGACGTCACCGTGTGGGTGATACTTGCCGATCACTTCGCCGACGATCTGGGCCGACTTCCTGGCCTTCGCCGAAGCCACCAGGCGCAGGTTCTGGAACATCGCGAACAAGATGCGCCGCTGGACCGGCTTCAGCCCGTCCCGAGCATCGGGCAGAGCACGGGCCGTGATTACCGAGAGCGCGTAGCTCAGATACCGCTGCTCGGCAGTGGTACGCAGATCTGCTTGGCGGGTCTCCCCCTCCATCCTCCAACACCCCCCTTTCCCGGCGCGCCTTTTAAGCGGTCTAGACCGATTTCGCCAGCGGAGCCTGCGGCATCTGCATCGCAGTGACACATTCTGGCACCCGGACTGGCGATTCCGGCGCCCGGGTGACGGGATACGTCACCGTCAAAATGAGCAGAACGGCCGTACTGACAGGCTTTTCATCGACCCGGCAGTCGGTCCGTGTCTTGCATTTCCATTCGGGCGGTACTGGATCCGCATCCGGTCGGGGCCTCACCACAGACGAGTCAAATTGGGGAGCACGAGATGCAGAACAAACAAGCCGTGAGCGATCCGAGGGGTTTCACCCTGATCGAGCTCCTGGTCGTGGTTGCGATCATTGGCATCCTCGCCGCCATCGCATTGCCGGCGTTCTCGGCCTATAGGGCCGACAGTTACAACTCACATTCCTCCCAGGCTCTGAACACGCTGGCCAAAGCGGAGGAGGCCTATTTCGCCCGGAATGGGAACTACGCGCCGGCGATCGCCGATCTACCCTCGTACTATCCGCCTACCGGCGTCGTGGTGACCCTGACCGGGGTCTCGGTGCAGGGCTTCTCGGCCGAGTCGCACCATCCCGAGGGGACCAAAACCTTCAACTGGGACTCGGCCAACGGCGGTTTGCAACCCTAGGGGAAACCCGCACTTCATGGCGCCAGGCAAGGCTGTTTGCTAACCCGCCCATGTGCTGGCGAGTTCTGAAGAAACCCCCACGGCCCCGCGCCGTTCGGACGTGCGCAACATTGCGATCATTGCGCACGTCGACCATGGCAAGACTACCCTCGTCGATGCACTGCTCCATCAGAGCGGTACCTTCAGCGCGCACCAGAACGTTGCCGAACGTGTGATGGACTCCGGCGCGATCGAGCGAGAGCGGGGCCTCACCATTCTCGCCAAGAACACGTCGATCGTTTACAGCGACGTCCGGATCAATATCGTCGACACGCCGGGGCACGCTGACTTCGGCGGCGAGGTCGAGCGCACGCTCGCAATGGTCGACGGCGTGATCCTGCTCGTCGACTCGTCGGAGGGTCCGCTGCCGCAGACCCGGTTCGTTCTGCGCAAGGCATTGGAAGCCGGGCTCGCGCCGATCGTCTGCGTCAATAAGATCGATCGGGCCGATGCGCGCGTCGCCGAAGTCCTCGACGAGATCTACGGGCTCTTCATCGATCTCGATGCCAACGAGACCCAGCTCGAGTTCCCTGTCGTCTACACGAACGCCAAGGCCGGCACGGCCACTCGCGAGCTCGAAGTCGAGGGGAAGGATCTGCGGACCCTCTTCCAGCTGATCATCGAGGCGCTCCCTGGCCCCGAGGTTCCCGAAAACGAGCCGACGCAGTTCCAGGTGAACAACCTGGGCTACGACGACTACGTCGGCCGACTCGCACTCGGTCGCGTTCGCTCTGGAGAGGTCGTCAACGGAGAGCACTACACGCTTTGCGGGGCGGACGGTGTGGAGACGCCGTTCAAGCTCACGCATGTGTACGGCTGGTACGGCCTGAAGCGGGTCGACCTCGACCGGGCGTCGGGTGGCGATATCGTCGCACTCGCCGGCATCGAGAATGTCGAGATCGGCGATACGATCGCCGACAGCGAAAACCCGCGCGCCTTGCCGCGCCTTCGGATCGACGAGCCGACGATCGCTATGATCTTCGGCGTGAACACGTCTCCGTGGGCCGGCCGCGAGGGCAAGTACGTCACGTCCCGCAAGCTCCGCGAGCGCCTCGAGATGGAGGCCCACAGGAACGTGAGTCTGAAGGTCGAGGAAACCGGCTTCCCAGACAAGATCCGTGTCTGTGGCCGCGGCGAGCTTCAGCTCGCCATCCTGATCGAGACGATGCGCCGCGAGGGCTACGAGATCGAGGTCTCGAAGCCCATGGTCGTAACGCGCGAGGTCGACGGCAAGCTCGAAGAGCCGATGGAGACCGCGATCATCGACACACCCGAGGAGTACGTGGGCGTGATCTCGCAGCTGCTGTCCATGCGCAAGGGGACCATGACGCACATGGCGCCGCCGGCCTCTGGCCGAGTGCGGTTGGAGTTCTCCGTGCCGTCCCGCGGCCTGATCGGCTTCCGCTCCCCGTTCCTCACCGACACCCGGGGA
Source organism: Candidatus Binatia bacterium (assembly GCA_029243485.1). Classification (NCBI taxonomy): domain Bacteria; phylum Candidatus Binatota; class Binatia (SeqCode); species Binatia bacterium. The sequence goes on from JAQWRY010000047.1 coordinate 105,002, forward strand.
ACCGGGATCATCAACGCGATGTTCAACGGCTACGCACCGTGGGCCGGAGAGATCCAGCGGCGCACCAATGGCGCGATCATCTCGGACCGCGCCGGTGTCGCGACGCCGTACGCCTTGTTCCACCTCCAAGAGCGCGGCATCCAGTTCGTGCCGGCTGGCACCCCGGTCTACGAGGGCATGGTCATCGGTGAGTACTCACGCGCCGGCGACCTCGATGTGAACGTGACCCGAGAGAAGAAGCTTACGAACGTCCGTGCCTCCGGGCGCGACGAGGCGATTCGACTCTCGCCGCCGCATACGATGGGCCTCGAGGACGCTCTCGACTGGATCGACGATGACGAGCGTGTAGAAGTGACCCCGAAGTCGATTCGCATCCGGAAACAAATCCTCGCCCAGAACGTCCGGCCCAAGAAGAAAACGAGGGAAGAGAAGTGACGAACCTTACGAAGTCTGCACTCTGCTTCGCGCTGATAGGGTCCGTGACGATGCTCGCGGGCAACGCCCTGGTCGCCGATGCGGCCGCTGCGAAGAACCCGGTCGTCACGATCAAGACCTCGATGGGCACCATCACCGCGGAGCTGTTCGCCGACAAGGCGCCCCTGTCGACCAAGAACTTCATCGACTACGCCAAGGCCGGCTACTTCGACGGAACGATCTTTCACCGCGTCATCGGCAACTTCATGATCCAGGGCGGCGGCATGGACGCGACGCTCACGCCGAAGCCGGGCCAGCGCCGCCCGATCAAAAACGAAGCCGACAACGGCATCAAGAACACCCGCGGCACGCTCGCGATGGCCCGCACGAGCGCACCGGACAGCGCGACCGCACAGTGGTTCATCAACGTGAAGGACAACGGGTTCCTCGACCACCGGGGCAAGACCCCCCAGGGCTACGGCTACGCCGTATTCGGCAAGGTGACCGAGGGCATGGACGTGGTCGACCGGATCAAGGAAGTTCCGACCGGCAACCGCGGCACGCACCAGGACGTGCCCACTGACGACGTCACCATCGAGAGCGTCACCATCGAGGGCGTCACGGCGAAGGAATAGCGCCGCCGCTTGCGTACCGGCGCGCCAGCGCCACATAGTTCGCAGCCGACGTTCGCAGGTGTTCGACTTCGGCCGGACGCAGCGCCCGCACGACACGGGCCGGCGACCCGACGGCGAGCTGACCGGAAGGAATTCGAGTCCCCGGCGTCACGACCGCACCGGCCGCGACCATGCAGTCCGGCTCCAGGTGTGCGCTGTCGAGAACGACGGCGCCGATACCCACCAGAACCCGGTCCTCGACCGTGCACCCGTGCAGGACGGCCCCGTGGCCCACGGTGACGTCATCGCCGATCCGCGTCGGGTGACGGTCCGTCGCGATGTGGACCACGACCCGGTCCTGCAGGTTCGAGCGCTCTCCGATCGTGATGTCGTCGCCGTCGGCCCGAACGACGGCTCCGAACCAGACGCTGGAGCCCGCGCCGATCGTCACGCGCCCGATCACGTTGGCGTCCGGCGCGACGAAGACGTCCCCGGCGAGGCGCGGTCGGTGCTCTTCGAAGGGCAGAATCATGTTCACTCCCAACCACAAGATGTTGTTATTGGGAACCCGATGTTGCCACACTGATTGCGCTCTGATAGGAAGCGCCATGGTTAGCCTCGAAAGAGACCGCGGTCACCGGATCACCCCAAAAAGCCCAGGCAAGCGTCTGGGCTTCGTTCGTTAGCGCAGGGAGGACCCGGTCATGGAGCAGCACCGCCTCGGCGAAGGTCTGACCTTCGACGACATCCTTCTCGTCCCCGCTTCGTCTGAGATTCTTCCCCGGACGACGGATCTCTCCGCGCGCCTGACGCGCCGAATCTCCCTCCAGATCCCCTTGATCAGCGCGGCGATGGACACGGTCACCGAGTCTCGCACCGCCATCGCGATCGCCCAGGAGGGCGGCATTGGTGTCGTGCACAAGAACCTCACCGTCGAAGCGCAGGCCGCGCAGGTCGGGCGCGTGAAGAAGTTCGAGAGCGGCATGGTCGCCGACCCACTCACGGTGTCGCCCACGCAGACGCTCTCCGAAGCGCTCGGGCTCATGCAGCGCTCGCACATCTCAGGCCTGCCCGTCACGGAGAACGGCCGCCTCGTCGGGATCCTGACGAACCGGGACCTCCGGTTCGAACGCCGCCTCGAGCGCACCGTCGGCGAGGTGATGACCCACCGCAACCTGGTCACCGCCCCTCCTGGGGTCACTCTCGACGAGGCCACGCTCAAGCTGCACGAGCACCGCATCGAGAAGCTCCTCGTCGTCGAGGAGGACCTGCGTCTCGTCGGGCTCATCACGGTGAAGGACATCGAGAAGGCCAAGCAATTCCCCCACGCATGCCGTGACGACCGTGGCCGCCTTCGGGTCGGAGCCGCGGTCGGGGTCGGCGCCGACTGGCAGGAACGCGCGGAGGCCCTCATCGAGGCCGGCGCCGACATCATCTGCGTCGATACGGCGCACGGGCATTCCAAGAACGTGCTCGAGACCGTTCGTGCTCTGAAGAAGAGCCATCCGGATCTCGACGTTCTCGCCGGCAACGTCGGCACGGGCGACGGCGTCCGGGCTCTCATCGACGCCGGCGCGGACGCCGTGAAGGTCGGGATGGGCGTCGGCTCCATCTGCACGACCCGGATCATCTCCGGCGTCGGCATGCCCCAGGTCACGGCCATCGTCGATGCAGCCAAGGTCGCGCGCGACGCGAACATTCCGATCGTCGCGGACGGCGGGATCCGCTTTTCCGGCGACGTCGTGAAGTCGCTCGCTTGCGGAGCGGACGCGGTCATGATCGGAAGCTTGTTCGCGGGCACTGAGGAGAGTCCCGGAGAGACGATTTTGTATCAGGGGCGAACCTACAAGATGTACCGCGGCATGGGATCGATCGAAGCCATGCGCGCCGGCAGCAAAGACCGTTACTTCCAGGACGACGAAGAAGACGCGATCAAGCTCGTGCCCGAAGGCATCGAGGGCCGCGTTCCGTACAAGGGTTCGCTGTCGTCCAACATTCACCAGCTGGTCGGCGGCGTACGAGCCGGCATGGGCTACATGGGGGTTCCGACCCTCGACCAGCTCCGTGCCGAAGCCAAGTACATCCGCATCAGCGAAGCAGGCCACCGCGAGAGTCACGTTCACGACGTGGTCGTCGCGAAAGAGGCTCCCAATTACCGCCTGGGTTGAACCGTGATTCTCGTCGTCGATTTTGGAAGCCAGTACACTCAACTCATCGCTCGCCGAATCCGCGAGTCGAACGTCTACTGCGAGATCCTGCCGTGCACGGTCTCCGTCGAGGAAGTGCGCGAACGCGCCCCGACTGGCATCGTGCTGTCGGGCGGCCCGGCGAGCGTCTACGTGGAATCCGCGCCACGGCTCGCGAGTGGTATTCTCGACCTTGGCGTTCCCGTGCTCGGCATTTGCTACGGGATGGCCATCCTCAACGTGAACGCCGGAGCCGACGTCGCGCGCGCGGAACGGGGCGAGTTCGGGCGCACCGCGATCGAGATCCTCGACGACACCGACCTCTTCAAGGGCTTCGACGTCGGCAGCGAGACCTCCGTCTGGATGTCCCACGGCGACCGGATGGAGTCGCTGCCCGAGGGCTGGGACGTCCTCGCGAAGAGTTCCAATGCTCCGATCCAGGCGTTCCGCGATCCGACGGGCCGTCTGTTCGGGCTCCAGTTCCACCCGGAGGTCGTTCACTCCGAGAGGGGCGCGCAGATCCTCGGGAACTTCGTCCTCGGCGTCTGCGGTGCAAAGGCGGACTGGACGCCGGACTCCTTCATCGATTCCACGATCCAGGGCCTGCGAGAGAAGGTCGCCGAGGGGCGCGTGATCTGCGGCCTGTCCGGCGGAGTCGACTCCACTGTGGCTGCCGCACTCCTGCACCGCGCGATCGGTGATCGGCTCACGTGCATCTTCGTCGATAACGGACTTCTGCGCGCAGGCGACCGCGAGATGGTGGAGACGTCGCTCGCGCACCTAGGGCTCGACATTCGAACCATCGACGCCACGGACCGGTTCTTCGAGGCGCTCGACGAGGTCCTCGACCCCGAGCTCAAGCGCAAGCGCATCGGCAACCTCTTCATCGAGGTCTTCGACGAGGCTGCGGCGACCCTCGACGACGTCCGCTATCTCGCGCAGGGGACGCTCTATCCCGACGTCATCGAGTCCGTGTCCGTGCGTGGACCCTCGGCAACGATCAAGTCACATCACAACGTCGGCGGACTCCCCGAGCACATGAAGCTCAAGCTGGTCGAGCCTCTCCGCGAGCTGTTCAAAGATGAGGTCCGCGCGGTCGGGCGCGAGCTCGGCCTCGATGAGGAACTCGTATCGCGCGAGCCGTTCCCGGGGCCGGGACTGGCAGTTCGAATTGTAGGGGCCGTCACCCGCGAGCGCGTGGCGCTCCTGCGGGATGCCGACGCCATCGTCCGCGAGGAGCTGAAGGGGCGCCCGGACGCGAAGAACCTATGGCAGGGCTTCGCCGTGCTCCTGCCCATCCAGACCGTCGGCGTGCAGGGCGACGAGCGGACGTACGACCAGGTGATCGCGGTCCGCGCCGTCGAAAGCCTCGACGGGATGACCGCGGATTGGGCGCGACTTTCGCACGATACTCTCGAGGTGTTGGGCCGCAGAATTCCGAACGAAGTGAAGGGCATCAATCGGGTGGTATACGACGTCTCGTCGAAGCCGCCCGCGACGATCGAATGGGAATAGCAGAGTGGGGTTCGTACATCTCCATCTGCACACGCAGTACTCGCTGCTCGACGGCGCCAATAAAGTATCGGAGCTGATTCCGAAGATCTCTCAACTGGGCATGCCCGCGGTCGCGATGACCGACCACGGCAACATGTTCGGTGCGGTGGACTTCTACAGCGCGGCCGAGGCGGCCGGCATTCAGCCGATCATAGGGTGCGAGGCATACGTCGCGCCGAAGAGCCGCTTCGATAAGAGCCAGGCCCGCAGCGACGATCCGGAAACAGCCGGGAACTACCATCTCGTTCTGCTCTCTATGAACGAGAAGGGCTACCGAAATCTCTGCAAGCTCGTCTCGAGCGCGTACAAAGAGGGCTTCTACTACAAGCCTCGGATCGATCGTGAGCTGCTGGAGGAGTTCAACGAAGGGCTGCTCTGCCTGTCCGGCTGTCTTGGCAGCGAGGTCAACCAGGCCATCCAGCGCGGCGACGTCGGCCAGGCCCGGCGAGTGGCCAGCGAGTTCGCCACGATCTTCGACAAAGAGCGCTACTACATCGAAGTTCAGGACAACCACCTCGCCGAGCAGGAGGTCTCTAACCGCGAACTCTTCTCCATCGCGAAGGAACTCGGCCTGCCCCTCGTCGCGACAAACGATTGTCACTATCTCGGCGCGGACGATGCCGAGGCGCACGAGGCGCTGCTCTGCATCCAGACCGGCAAGACGCTGGACGATCCCAACCGGTGGAAGTTCGGCACGGATCAGCTGTTCGTGAAGTCTCCCGAGCAGATGCGCGCCGCGTTTCCCCAGTACCCGGAAGCCATCGACAACACGCTGAACCTGGCGAAGCGTTGCGACTTCAAGATGAGCTTCGGGCAGTACGAGTTCCCGGACTACGCCCTACCCGAAGGCGTGAGCCTCGAAGCTCAGCTCCGAGAGGAAAGCCGTACGGGTCTCGACCAGCGCCTCGCCGTGCTCCGCAAGGATTCCAGCTGGGACGAGTCGAAGGTCAAAGCCTACGACGACCGCTTGGAAGTAGAGCTCGGTGTCATCGAGAACATGGGCTTTCCCGGGTACTTCCTGATCGTTGCGGACTTCATTCAGTGGTCCAAGCGCAACGGCATTCCGGTCGGCCCGGGACGCGGCTCGGCCGCGGGTAGCGTCGTCGCGTGGGCGATGCAGATCACCGACATCGACCCGATCGTTCACGGGCTGCTCTTCGAGCGCTTCCTCAACCCCGAACGGAAGTCGATGCCCGATATCGACGTCGACTTTTGTTACGAGCGGCGCGACGAAGTCCTGCAGTACGTTCGCGAGAAGTATGGTGAAGACCGCGTCGCACAGATCATCACCTTCGGAACTCTGAAGGGGAAGGCCGCGCTCAAGGACGTGGGTCGCGTGCTTGAGTTCGGCTACGGCGAGACCGACAAGATGGCCAAGCTGTACCCGGCGGCCCGACAGGGCCGGGACGTGCCGCTCAGGCGGGCGTTGGAGACCGAGTCCCGCCTGGCCGACATCCGCGCGAAAGGGCCGCGAGAAGAAAAACTCTTCGCGTACGCGCTCCGCCTCGAAGGCCTGATGCGTCACGCCTCGAAGCACGCCGCCGGCGTAGTGATCGGCGCGAAGCCGCTCGTGGAGTCGGTCCCTCTGTGCGTCGACAAGGAAGGCGTCGTTCTCACGCAATACCAGGGGACCGATGTCGAGAAGGTCGGCCTCATCAAGTTCGACTTCCTGGGCCTGAAGACGCTCACCATGATCCAGGACGCCGTGAACCGGATCCGCGACGGCAAGGGCGTCAAGATCGACCTGGCGAACCTCCCGCTCGACGACAAGAAAACCTACCGCCTCCTCGGCCGCGGCGAGACCGTCGGCATCTTCCAGATGGAATCGAGCGGCATGGCGGGGCTCGTAAAGCGCCTCAGGCCCACGTGTTTCGCAGACATCGTCGCCTTGAACGCCCTGTATCGTCCCGGGCCTCTCGAGTCCGGCATCGTCGACAACTTCATCGATCGCAAACACGGTCGTGAGGTCACGGTCTATCCGCACCCACTCCTGGAGCCGGTACTGAAAGAGACGTACGGCGTCATGGTCTACCAGGAGCAGGTCATGCAGGCGGCGCGCGTGCTCGCCGGCTACAGCCTGGGCGATGCCGACAACCTCCGCCGCGCCATGGGCAAGAAGAAACTCGAGGTGATGGCGAAGGAGCGCAGCCGCTTTAGTGAGGGCGCCGCCAAGAACAACCTCGACGAGAAGCGGGCCGGCGACATCTTCGACACGATCGAGAAGTTCGCCGGGTACGGGTTCAACAAGTCGCATGCAGCCGCGTACGCGCTGATCTCGTTCCAGACGGCGTACCTAAAGGCGCACTACCCCGAGGAGTTCATCGCGGCGCTCATGACGCTCGAGATGGGCGACGCCGACAAGACCCACAAGAACATCGCAGAGGCGCGTGCTCAGAAGATCCCGATCCTCCCGCCGGATGTGAACGAGAGCCGCGAGAACTTCACCGTCACCGGCGAGAAGATCCGCTTCGGCCTCGGCGCCGTGAAGGGCGTCGGCGCGAAGGCGATTCAGGCGATCCTCGCAGAGCGCGACGAGAACGGTCCCTTCGACGGCCTCGATCACCTAGTGTGCCGCATTACGTCGACGCATCTGAATCGCCGCGTGCTGGAGAGCCTCGTGAAGTGCGGCGCGTTCGACAGCACCGGCGTCGACCGCGCCAGTCTGCTCGCGAACGTGGAGGACCTGATCCGTTGGGCGGCCCTGGCGGCGGCCAACATCAACCAGGGCAATCTCTTCGTCGGCGGCGGGAAGGGAGGGCGCGAGACCTACACCTACCAACGCGTCGACCCGTGGGGTGCCGAAGAACTCCTGAGACAGGAGAAGGAGACTCTCGGGTTCTTCATCACCGGGCATCCCCTCGATCGCTACCGCCGGCAGCTGAAGAAGCTCATTACCTGCACGACGATGGGCCTCCAGGGGCAACCGGCCCAGCAGAAGGTGACGCTCGCCGGTGTCGTCCAGGGCCTGCGACTAAAGAACAGCAAGAAGGGCGACCGCTACGCGACGTTCTTCTTCGAGGACCTCGAGGGGATCGTCGAGGTGATCGCCTGGCCGGAGGTCTATCGGCGCAACGAGGCGCTCCTCGCTAGCAGCGAGCCGCTCTCGATGACGGGGAAGCTCGACATCGGCGACGACCGCTGCCAGATCATCGCAGACCAGTTCGTGCGCCTCGACGAGGCAAGGGCCCGCGCGATCCGAGAGCTCAAGATTCTCATCGACGGGAGCCAGTTCACCCGGGCGGACCTCGAACGCCTCGGTCAGACCCTGGCACGGTACCCCGGGAACTGCCCCACGTACCTCCACGTGAAGCGCGAGGCCTTCGAAACCCGGATTTCACTCGAGAAGCACGGCGTGGCAACCAACCATGAACTGATCGCGGCCCTGGCCGAGCGTCTCACAGGCGTGGAAGCAAGATTCGTCTCCTGACGTCTTCGGCCCTGGATCGGGGGCCAATTGCAGCGCACAATCAGTTATGAGTCGAAAAGGGCCGATCGAGGTAGAAAGAACGACGGAGCGCGCGCTGCTCGTCGGGCTCGAGACCCGGGCCAGCGAGGCTCTGCACCCGATCGACGAGTCCCTAGCCGAGCTCGGGCGCCTCTGTGAGACCGCCGGAGCCGTCGTCGTCGGCTCCACGACACAGCGGCGCAACATGCCCGACGTGCGGACCTTCATCGGGTCGGGCAAGGTCGCCGAGATCCGGGAGATGGTGCAGGAGCTCTGCGTCGACCTCTTGGTCTTCGACGACCCGCTCACTCCAGCCCAACAGCGCAACCTAGAGCGCGTCGTGGATCCGCGCACCTTCGGCGACCCGACCGTGCGGATCATCGACCGAAGTCAGATCATCCTCGACATCTTCGCGCAGCGCGCTCAGAGCATCGAGGGAAAACTGCAGGTCGAACTCGCGCAGCTCGAGTACCTCTTGCCGCGACTCACGCGGCACTGGACCCACTTGTCGCGCCAGCAGGGCGGCGGTGTCGGCACGCGTGGTCCCGGTGAGACGCAACTCGAGGTCGACCGCCGACGGCTCCGCGAACGTGTCGCGATGCTGCGCCGGCGACTTCGCGAGGTCGCGCGCACGCGAGACCTGCACCGCAAGGAGCGCGCGGAGGTCCCGTTCCCGACGATCGCCCTCGTCGGCTACACCAACGCCGGCAAGTCCACGCTGATGAACGCCCTGACGGGCGCGGATGTTCTGATCGACGACAAGCTCTTTGCCACTCTCGACCCGACGGTCCGACGTCTTGAACTCAAGCGAGCCGGTACGGCGCTTCTGAGCGACACCGTCGGGTTCATTCACAAGCTCCCCCACCAACTCGTCGAGGCGTTCAAGAGCACGCTCGAGGAGGTGCGCACGGCGGATCTTCTGCTCCACGTCGTCGACGGTTCGAATCCCGAGCGGGAGGTGCACCGCCGCGTCGTCGATGAGGTTCTCGAGGAGATCGACGTGCCCGACGCACCGACCGTGCTCGTGTGGAACAAGGCGGACCGACTCAGCGAGGCAGACCGTGCCGGAGTCGCCCACGAGGTCGAGCGAACCGGTGGAGTCCTCGCGTCGGCTCAAACCGGGGACGGGCTCCCAGACGTTCTCGCGGCGATCGATACGCACCTCGCCAAACGCGCGCAGCAGGTCGAGTTCTGGATCCCCTTCGGACGGGGAGAGATCCTCGCACGCGTTCACCGCGAAGGTAGGGTCCTCGAGCGCCAAGACGAGGAGACCGGCACGCGCGTTACCGCCCTGGTGACCCACAAACTCGCCGGCCAGATCGAGAAACAGCTTGGGGACGTTGTATGCTCAACGCCCTGAACGTCCCGAACGCGCTCACGATGCTTCGGATCGCCGCGATCCCGGCGATCCTGATCGCGCTCGACTCCGGGAGCTTCGGACTGGCGTTCTTCCTGTTCTTCGCAGCGGGCGTGACCGATGGCCTGGACGGCTTCATCGCGCGTTACACAGATACGCGCACGGAACTCGGTGCGTACCTGGATCCGCTCGCCGACAAGGGGCTCGTCATCACGCTTCTGGTGAAGCTCTCGCTCGTCGGTGTGGTTCCGTTCTGGGTCCTCACGATCATTCTGACGCGCGACATCGTGTGCCTGACGGGCTACCTGACGCTGTTCTTCGTCACCGGCGAAACGATCGCGATCGAGCCAAGCCGGACCGGCAAGTGGGCGACCTTCTTCCAGATCGGCGGCCTGGGCGTCTGCCTCTTCCTCTTGTGGTATCCCGGCTTCCCGGTTCCCTGGCTCGGCGAGGTCCTGCTAGCGGTCGCCGCGGCCCTGACGGCCCTCGCCGGCGGTCAGTACGTCTGGCGTGGCCTGACCTGGTACCAGGCGCGGCCCGCATGAGGCACGCGTATCGCCGGGCCGCCGCGGCGGGGCTCTTCGCACTGCTCTGGGTCTCACCGACGGCTCAGGCCGAGGAGGGGGCCTCGGCTCTGGCGAAGGCCCGGACCCTCGCGCGAACGGAGCGGTCCTGGAAGGACCGCAGTCAGGTGCTGGCGCTCAGGATCGTCGACGAGCGCGGCAACGAACGCCTGCGGAAGATGAAGATGTTCACACGGCGTGAGCCAGACGGGGCCGAGAAGAGTCTCGGCGTCTTCCTCGAACCTCCGGAGGTCCGCGGGACGGCCTTTTTGCAGCACATTCCGAAGGCGGGCCCCTCGACGCAGTGGCTCTACCTCCCCGAGCTCGGACGGGTTCGGCAGATCAGCGCCCGCGCTCGCCGCAAGAGCTTCATGGGCACGGACTTCTCGTACGACGACCTGGAGATCCTCGAGAACGTCCTCCTGTGGACTGACGCCGACGCCACAGCTTCCCCGCTCGAGACCCCGGCCGAGAAGAAGCGACCCGGTCGTGTGTGGTTCAACCTGCGCCTGCAGGGCGACGATCCCAGCTACGACCGCCTGGCGGTCGAACTCTCGGAACCAGATCTGCTGCTCCGCTCGATGGAGATGTACGTGGCTGGCGATGCGCCGACCAAGATCCTGACATTCGAGGACATTAGGGACGTAGGCGGAATTCCGTCCGCGTTCCGTCTCGAGCTGCGCCAGCCCGAGCCCGGTACGCACACGACCGTCGACATCTCCGATGTCGAGTACGATGGTGGAATCGACGACGTCGTGTTCACCAAGCGCGCGCTCGGGCGCGGCCTCGATCATGTCGACTGAGCGCAGTACCAAGACGAGTCGTCCGAGGAGCCCTTTCGACGCAAGAGGCCTCGCGCGCCTGGCACGCCGCGCCGGCGCCATCGCGATCGACAACGCAGCGACGACTTCGGGGACCCGTCCACCGGCCGAACGGGTGACGCGTGCCATCGAATCGTGGATCTCCCGCGAAGCTCAAACCAGCCAGCCACGAACGCGGGTGGCGCTCACTCACGAGACCGGCCCCCTCCCCAAGGCCGACTGGGTCTTGTCGGTCGATGCGATCGACGGGCTCGACGCATACCTCGCGGGCCTGCCCACGTGGGCCGTCTCGTTGGGCCTGTTGTATCGGGGCGAACCGTTCTCTGCGGCCGTCTACGCACCCGCGCTCCGCGATCTCTATGTCGCGAGTTCCGGAACCCTCCGATGGCAGGGGCGCGCCGTCACTGCGGATGCCACGAAGGAGCCCTCGCGCTTCGTGCTCGGGACCGGGCTCGAGAAGCGTTCGATCCTCCGACTGCGGCGACGCCGCGAGGCCGAAGGTCCGATTTTTTACCATGCGTGCCTGGTCGCACGGGGCGCCGCGGAAGGCGCCGTGCTCGGGCGTCTCAATCACCGCCAGGCGGCAACGCTGGCCGCGCTTCTTGGGCCGGTCGGGGGCGAACTCGTGTCCGTGCGCACCGGCAAGCCGCTCGACCTCACGAGCCTGCTCCTCGGTCGGTCGACGCGCGACCCCATCCTTGCAACTGGGGCCGGTCGGGCCGAGGCGCTCTTCAGCCGGCTGAAGAAGTAGCGGTCCACGGCAGTTCGACCCGCCCGTAAGCGGTACGACAGGGCGGGCCGTGCGCGTACAGGAAGGAGAGGGCGCCCACGTCGTCCATCAAGACCAGGCTCGACGACCGTGTCCCGTAGGTCGGCGTGTGGATGCAAAGCTGGTCGGTCGGCTTGCGGTCGTCGAGGGCGATCTGGTGGTCCGCGAGGATGAGATGGAGTTCGTCGACCAGCTTCGCGCGATCCGGGCGTGCCGCGTGCAGCGGTACTAGCTCGGCAAAGCGGTGCGTCGACCGCGAAATACGCTCACACTCGATGTCGTTCAGGTCGAGATTCGTGAGCAGGTGCAGTCCGGGTGTCAGCTGCTCGATCGTAATCTTGCCGCCCCGGTTTTGCGCGACGTGGGCGTGGTGTTGATCGGCGATCAAGAGGTTGAACGGGTTGTATTCCTCGGGATTCTGCACGCGGAGGAGAGCCAGCGCCTCGGGCAACGACGCCGTCTCGGCGAGCGCAACGCAGAGTGTGCCCCGCGAGAGGCAGGAAGGATCCGGCGCCTTCTCCGATCGGCGATTGAGAACGCCCACGACGAGCCCACTGCGGCCCACGGCGAGCCAGGTCCCCCCGGCGCAAAGATCGCGCCCCCCGAAGGCGGCGCCGTCCCCCAGGATCTCCGGCGGGACGGCCGGCCGGTCGAAGAACTCGTCCCGATTCGCCGCGACCACCAGTGGGAGGTCACTCCAGGCGTCCGTATAGACCGCGAGCGTGCACACGATTGTCGATAATAGCGTAGTGGGAACCGCGTTGTCTTGCTCTAAAGCCTGTGTTTTAGTTGGTTTTTCCGCGAGGTTCCCATGTTCGACTCCATCGAAGAAGTCATCGAGCAATTCGCCGAGCGCAAGTACATTTGCAATCGAGCGATCGCGACCGTCGTGTATCTCGCGACGAAGATGCACAAGCCCATCCTGGTCGAAGGCCCTGCTGGTGTCGGCAAGACCGAGCTCGCCAAGGTCGTATCGGCCTGCCTCGGACAGAAGCTCATCCGTCTGCAGTGCTATGAGGGTCTAGATGAAGCGAAGGCTCTGTACGAGTGGGAGTACGGCAAGCAGCTGCTCTACACGCAGATCCTCAAGGACAAAATCAGCGAAGTTCTCGCCGGCACGAACACCCTGGAAGAAGCCGTCGATCGCATCGCCGATCAAGACGGAGTATTCTTCTCGGAACGCTTCATTCTGCCGCGCCCGTTGCTCCAGGCGATCACCTCCGACGAGCCCGTCACCCTCCTGATCGACGAGATCGACAAATCGGATTCGGAGTTCGAGGCCTTCCTGCTCGAGATCCTGAGCGACTACCAGGTCAGTGTTCCCGAACTCGGCACCATCGAAGCCAAGAACCTGCCCGTCGTCCTCCTAACCAGCAACAACTCGCGCGAGATGTCCGACGCGCTGAAGCGACGCTGCCTGCACCTCTTCATCGACTTCCCGGACACCGAGCACGAGCACAGGATCGTGCGTCTCAAGGTCCCCGAGGTCCCCGAGGCGCTGGCCTCCGAAGTCGTCGCGCTCGTACAGAGAGTGCGCCGGCTCGACCTGAAGAAGTCCCCGAGCATCAGCGAGACCCTCGACTGGGCCCGCGCGCTCGCACTCCTCAACGTGGAGACCCTCGGCGACGAGGCCGTGCGCGACACTCTGAGTGCGATCTTCAAGTACGAGACCGACATGCGAAAAGCGGAGAAGGAACTTCGCGAACACGTCTCGCGTCAGCGCGCCCGCCAGACCGAGAGTGACAAAGGAGACAAAGGCGGCGAGGGCGGCGGCAACAACGAGGGCGTGCTGCACTGAGCCGTAGGGCTGAGCGCCTTCGTGCTCCGCCCGCGGATCGTTTCGGAGAGATCCTGTGGAAGCCCGCATTCTCGAATTCGGCGCTCTCTTACGCCACCACGGAATCCGCCTCTCCACCTCGGAGACGCTCGACGCGCTGAACGCGCTCCAAGGTACGGGGCTCGCCTCGCGTGAACTCGTGAAAGAGGTCCTTCGCGCCACGATGGTGAAGCGCTCGACTGATCTTACGACGTTCGACGAGCTCTTCGACCTGTTCTTCTCGGGACTCGGCGCCGCGATAAAAGAGGTCGGCGAAGAGGGCGGCCAGAAGGTCGCCGAATCGGCTGCCGACTACCAAGATCTGCTCGATCAGCTGAAGAACCTGCTTGAAGAAAACGACCGCGAACTCTCCGAGATCGCCGAAGCGTTGATGCAACACGACGACGGAACGCTCGAGCAGAAGATCCGCGAAGCCATGGAGCAGGCCAAGGGCGAGGGCGGAGAAGGGCGGACCCGCGAGGGGCGCCTCGGGCACGCACTCGGCGAGCAAATGGGCCTCTCCGACATCGCGCGCGAGTTGGGGCAGCTCTCTGAAGAGTTGGAAGGCATGGGGCTAGACCCCGAGATGGCGGCGAAGCTTCGCGAACTCATCCGCCAGCGGCTCGCTGATCTCGCCGACATGATGAAGCGCGCGGCCAAGCTGGAAACCGCACGCGAAGAGAAACGCCCCGGTGACGAGACCCGCCTCGGCGAACTCGGCGAAAAGAGCTTCTACTATCTCAGCGAAGATGAGATCCGCCGTATGAAGGAGGCGGTGGCACGGCTCGCGCAGCGACTGAAGAACGTCGTTTCCATCAAACGCTCACGCGCCAAGCGCGGAACGTTCGATCTCCAGCGCACGCTCCGACACAATACCCAGTTCGGCGGCGTACCGTTCGACGTCCAGTTCGACCGGCGCAAGAAGCACAAGCCGCAGATCGTCGTGCTCTGCGACGTCTCCGACTCGGTGCGCAACGTGTCGCGCTTCATGCTGCAGTTCGTGTATTCGCTGCAGGATCTTTACTCGAAAGTCCGGAGCTTCATCTTCGTTGCCGACATCGGCGAAGTAACGCGCCTGTTCGAGGACCTCGAGATCAACGAGGCCGTCGATCAGGCGCTGCGTGGCGACGTGATCAACGTGTTCGCGCATTCCGACTTCGGGCGCGCGTTCAAGTCGTTTCACACCGACAATCTCTCGATCATCAATCGCCGCACGACGGTGATCATCCTCGGCGACGCCCGGAACAACTACAATCTGCCTCACGAATGGGCCATTCGGGACATTCAGCAGCGCGCCAAGCAGGTCTTGTGGCTCAACCCCGAGAGCCAGAACACGTGGGGTTTCGGCGACAGCGAAATGGACCGGTACGGGCCGTTTTGCGACTTCGTCGAGGAATGCCGCAACCTGAATCAGCTCTACCGCGTGATCGATCGCCTCTTGGTCTCCTGACGGGCTCCAGCCGTTGACCGCGCGCGGACCGCTGGGTAGGAAAGGGGCCACAGGGCCAACGGCATGAATCCTGCAGACAGCATAAAAATGAGTGTGGACGGACTCACGCTCGACCCGGCGACGAAAACGCCGATCCTGGTGCTGCGCGACGCCGACAACAAAATCAGTCTCCCCATCTGGATCGGCCTCCTCGAGGCCACCGCCATTGCGACGGAGCTCGAGAACATCGAGATGGCCCGGCCCATGACCCATGATCTCCTTCAGACGATCATTGGCGACCTCACGGGCTCGGTCGAAGCTGTCGAGGTGAGTGCCCTAAAGGAGAACACCTTCTACGCGACGATCCACCTGAAAGCCGGCGATCGCGAACTGCAGATCGACTCACGCCCGAGCGACGCTCTGGCGCTGGCGATTCGCGCGAAGTGCCCGATCTACGTCGCCAAGAAAGTACTCGAACAATCGAGCATCCTGCAGCAAAAGCAGGACGACGGACAGGAACAGAATCTTTCGAACGTGTCTCCGGAAAAGTGGGCCGACATTCTCGACCGCATGACGCCGGACGACTTCAAGTACAAGATGTGATGCAGCGCCTGAGAGAGAGCGATCTCTCACACCAAGCTGCCCAGACGAGGAAGTATAGAACATGAGCGCGCGGGCGAAGAAACTCACCCAGAAGGAACTGAAGCAGCCGGACGAGTTCGTCACGGCTTCCGGCAAGGTCGTCCAGTGGGCGAAGGAGAACCAATCGACCGTTCAGTACGGCGCGATCGGTCTCGTTGCCCTCCTCATTCTGATCAGCCTCGCGGGCTGGTGGAACTCGTCGCGTAACGCGAGCGCCAACCAGCAGTTCTATTCGGCGATCGAACTGTATCAAGCAGATCAGTGGCAGGAGGCCTACGACGGTTTTTCCGCGCTCGCCGGAAGCCTTGGTGGCACCGACTACGGGCGACTCGCGACGTTGTACGCCGGACGCGCAGCGCTCCAGCTCGACAAGCCAGACGAAGCGATCAAGTTTTACAAGGAGTATCTCGGAGGCTCCACGACCGTCTCGCTCGAGCAGTTGGCGCGCCTGAACCTCGGCCGTGCACTGGCCAAGAAAGGCGATACCGCCGGAGCCAAGAGCGAGCTCGACAGCGCGCTCAGTCTCTCTGGGCCGGCCAAGCCAGAGGTCACGCTCGAGCTCGCAGCCGTCGAAGAATCCGTGGGCGCGAAGGACCGTGCGCTCGACCTCTACGCTGCGTACCTGAACGACAATCCGCAGGCGCCGGCCAAGGAATTCGCACGCGCCCGGATCATGGCGTTGGGCGGAGAGCTTCCGGCACCGGCGAACCCGGGTTTCGGCGGGATCAACCCGCTGCAATTCCAGACGCAGTAGCGACGGACACGTGCCGGCTCCGCGCCGGCGAAGGTCGACGGAGACTGACGCCAGCTGGCCACAAAGGCACCCGGAATTCGATGTGTGACCTACGGCAAGCCACCTGAGCCGCGGGGAACCATCCTCATCTCGATCGATACCCTGCGCGCCGACCATCTCGCGGGGCCTACGGATACGGGCGGGATACGAGCCCACAATTCGATGCTCTGGCGAAGGAGGGCTCGACACCTTGGGCGACCGGGTCCGCCCGCTGCCCGTCATAGGCCGCGCTTCGAAGCCGAGGAGGACCTCTCTCGGACACAACGCGGAGATTGAGAAGGGCCCTTCTTTTGGGCCTTTTTCATCTGGCGTAATGTCCGATAAGATAGATTATGACAAATAGATAAATCTGCATGAGGCCACCCGGCCTCTTGCCGGCAGAAGCGCTCCAGAACCGGCCCCATCGTGCCGAAGCCTCTGTCAGGTGCAGGAGAACGTCTACGAGAGCGTCACGGAGCGACCAACTCGTTCGAGAGACGCCGTGCGGCTGGCGCTGCTGGCGCTGATCGTCCTGGGCGGCGTCGGCGTAAAGCTCGCGGCGTGGCCGGCGCCGGTGGGACATCACGCGCTCGACGG
The DNA here is from genome assembly GCA_029243485.1 of Candidatus Binatia bacterium. Classification (NCBI taxonomy): domain Bacteria; phylum Candidatus Binatota; class Binatia (SeqCode); species Binatia bacterium. Next base: position 121,981 of record JAQWRY010000047.1, read on the forward strand.
CAGCAATTACTATCAAGTCGCCGGCCACGTGGCGGCTGGCGACGGACTCCAGACCCGGCTCTCGCTCTACCATCAGGGATTCCAGTCGTTCCCGCACGCGAGCAACATCTATCCGCTGTGGCCGCTGCTTCTCGGGCACACGGCTCGGATCGTAGACCTGGCGACCGCAGCCGTTGCGCTGCCGGTCGCGCTGTACGGGCTCTCGCTCGTTTTATTGTACGGGCTCGCGAATCGATTGGCCGTGGCGTTTTCGGGCGGAAACGACGTTTCGTGGTCGCGTGCACCGAACCTGACCGTGGGGCACGTGGCGGCGCTTCTCTTCGCGTTGAATCCGGTGTTCTTCCGACACACGTCACTGCCGTACGCCGAAGGTTTGGTATACGCGACGACGTTCGCGAGCCTCCTTGCGGTCGATAAGACGCGAGAACGCGCATCGCTCTCGTGGGCATTCATCGCCGGCGTGCTTGCCGGATGCGCTTTTCTGTCGCGACCGCAGCTGCTGCCGCTTGCGTTGGCTGTGCCCGCCAGCGTGTTCGTGACGGCGCACGATGCCCGAGATCTTCGAGCGTCCGCCGTAGCCTTGCTCTCCGCGGGTTCCGTCGTCGCGCTTTGGGCGTGGCATCTGAGCGGTTTCGTCGTTCCGTTCTCACCGCTTGTATTGCTCGACTACGCATCGTATCGCGAGACAGACGGGCTTGCGCCGTTCCCGATCACACTCGGTGCCGAGAGCTGGACTGCCTACCTGTCGGATCGACTCACCGGGTTCGTCGCCGCGTTCGACCCCACGCACCCCAATGCGTATGCGCGTTCGTTCGGGGCTGCGGTCTACCTCGTTCCGCTCGCGCTGGTCGTGGTTGCGCTCCGTGCGCCGACGTTGCGCGCGTTCTGGAGTTGGCTCCGTGCGAAAGAGTCGCGTACGGTCGTGGCCACGCTTGCAACTGGCGTCGGCGCACTTGCTGCGGTGCACGTCCATCACGGCACGCTCATCTGGGAATGGTGGTTTCATTGGCGGCACGGGCTGCCGATGATCCTTCCCATCACGCTGGCTCTCGCGCTGTTGCTCACCAGTGCGCCAGGCTGGCTTCGGGCCGTTTCCGTCGTGCTCATCGCCGGGAGCCTCGTCACCGGTGCCGTCGCCGTACACGACAATGCCGTGTTCCTGCGTTTCGCGACGGCCGGACCTTCCGAAGACGAACGTGCGCTCGTGCGCTGGGCCGATGAGAGCGAGGAGCCCGTTCGGCTCGTGAGCACGAAGGCGCAAGCGCTCGCCGCGTTCTCGACCCGTGCCGGGTTCCATTGGACAGTCTGCGGCGACGATCCGAGGCAAACCGCGCGGCTCCTGAGTGCTGCCGGAGCCGATTACCTCGTCGTGTATCCCGGCGAAGAGAACTGCCGGGCGATTCGCGCGCTGCTGCCGGAACTGCGACCTGTCGAGGCTTTCGGAGACCTGCGAGTGCTGGCTCCGCCGTCCGTCGCGCGCACGAGAGAGCCTCAGGTGAGCGGCGGCTCGCCCTCTTCCTTGACCGGCTGATCGTCGTCCGCCAGCTGCGTCGTCCGCAGTTCGGACGGCGGGTCTTCTGCGATCGTCTCGCGGATGCGTCGGGCATCTTCCGGCATCAGGCGCGCGTGTGCCGTTCGCGCGCGCTTGTCGTTCGGATCCATCTGCAGCAGGAGCTCGAGGTATTCGCGGGCCGCCAGCGGCCGTTCGTCGTGCAGCGCGATCTCTGCAAGAAGCCGGAGCACATCGCAGTCGTCCGGAGCGACCTCTCGTGCGCGCGTGAGATAGTACCTCGCCTCGTCTCGCTGCCGGCTTCGATAGTACAGTCGGCCGAGGCCCTTGAGAGCGTGCTCGTTCAGGGGCGATAAGCGAAGCGCTTCCTCGAACTGGCCGAGGGCGCCCTTCATGCGACCGGCGCGCATCATGTCGCGCGCCATCCGCACGAGGTTCTGGCTTTCCTCGGCGAACTCGCGAACATCAGCCTCGACGCGCAGAACGGAATCGTCCACCTCGACTTGCTTCAGCTTGGCGTGCGGCCCGAGGTAGTTCTTGAGCAGCTCGAGACAGCGCTCGGGCTCCAGCGCGCCGAGAAAGACCAGTCCGAGAGCGTCGTTCTTGTGATCCTCTCGGTGGATCTCGAGGTAGACGCGGCGTCTCATACGCGCTCCAGCGGATCGTACAGCTTGCGGTACTCTTCGAGAGCGAAGCGGTCGGTCATGCCGGCGACGTAGTCGGCAATCACGCGCGGCGGATCACTGCCATTCGCGATCTGCTCGTAGACATGTTCGGGCATCTGTCGCGGCTCCTCCAGGTAGCTCTCGAAGATTCCGGTCAGAACCGTTTTCGCTTTCACCCCCATCCGCACCACCCGTACGTGCTTGTAAAGGTTCTCCATCAAGAAGTCCTTGAGTTCGCGGATTTTCGGCGCCATGTCGTCGCTGTACCGCGCGAGTCGCGGGCGAACGTGCCGCAGATCGTCGATGGTCTGCACTTTGTGATCCATGATCCCCTGCCCCACGGTCGTGACGAGGTCGGAAACCATCGCATCGAGAACGCGACGAACCGTCTGGTAGCGCAGGATCGAGAACGGTGCGTCCGGCGAACGATCGATGGCCTTCGCATAAGCTTCGCGCCACAACGCGACGTCTGCCATTCGATTGGCATCGAGCATCCCGCTTTGAACGCCGTCGTCGATGTCGTGGCAGTTGTACGCGATCTCGTCGGCGAAATCCGCGACCTGTGCTTCCAGCGTGGGTGCGATCTCGGGATCGAACAGTTTCACCAGCGGTCGATCGTACTCCGACGAGTGCTTGACGATCCCCTCGCGCACTTCCCAAGTGAGGTTCAGCCCGGGGAACTCGGGGTAGCGCTCCTCGAGCTGTTCGACGATCCGAAGACTCTGCGCGTTGTGCTCGAAGCCGCCGTACGGCTCCATCAGAGCATCGAGCACATGCTCCCCCGCGTGACCGAACGGCGTGTGGCCCAGGTCGTGTGCAAGAACGATGGCCTCGGCCAGATCTTCGTTCAGTCGCAGGGACTTCGCGATGGTCCGGGTGACCTGCGCCGCCTCCATCGTGTGCGTCAGACGCGTGCGGTAGTAGTCGCCTTCGTGGTTCACGAAGACCTGCGTCTTGTATTCGAGGCGACGGAACGCAGTTGAGTGAATCACCCGATCGCGGTCGCGCTGGAACGCGGTGCGAAGGTCGTGCTCTGGCTCCGGATGCTTGCGACCGCGGCTGTCGGCGCTCCGCATCGCCCAGGACGCCAGCCAGACGTCCTCGTGGGTCTCGAGTTCCTGGCGGTTCACGCCCTCCCCCCGATGGGCCCGAAATCGGCCCTCCCCGTACGCCTCAGCTTCACCACACCCCTCCTTCGGTCGGCCACGGCCCACGCCGCCCTGCCGTAGCCGCTCACGTCCTCGGCCTGAGAACATTCTGGGCGAAAACAGGGGGGGGTAGCAAGGGCGGGTTCGACAAGGCTTGGTTTCCCTGTACTTGTCAGCAAGGTGGCTGCACGCCGGCTGTGCAGACCCTCTTGTCAGCACACGGTCACGAGTGGTCGCAGTGCCTCGACGTCGTCGACCTCCCCACCCTGGATCGTGTTGAGCGCAGGGAGAACCGCTACGCCGACAACCTTCCGCGGACGCTGAGCCGAGGCGGCTATCGGACCTGGCAGGGCGGCAAGCTCTGGGCCAGGCTCTTGTCCGAGGTCCGTTTCGATGAAGTCCTCGCAACTCGACGATCAATGGCGATATCTGCAGTTCGACGATGGCCGTGAGGAGCCTCGAACCGCGCTGATCTCAGGGCGCCGCGGGTTCGTCCGGCTTCACGTTCTGGCGTCCGCCCGGGAGGTACCGGTCGTAGGCCATCTCGCCCGCGGGCTTGGGCTCGAGACCCAAGGCCTTCGCCTGCTTCCGAGCGCTCTCGTTGGCCGCCTCGTCGTCCACGAGGCCGCCCGAGAAGACGACGTAGAGAACCATCACCGAGAAAACGGCGAGGACCACCCAGATGGTGCGCTGAACCCAGATCACGGTAGGTGAACCCTAGCAGCCGCGGCCAGAGCCTGCTCGGACGACACCCTCGACGGCCATCGGCCGTGCGTCGTCGGCTCTCTCGCCTGGGATACCGGGCCCGTCGTTCCTGTATCCCCTCGATCAGGCTACGCTCGCGAAATGGTCATCGACATGAGTCATCAGCCTCCCCCACAACGGCGCGACGCGATCGCGCGGGCCGGACTTGCAAGCCTGAAGGCCGTCGCCACGAGCGACGGCGAAATGACAGAGCGTGCGCGCGCCCTCCTGACCGCGGTGCGCGACCATCTCTTGAAAGTCGACCTCGACATCGACGCCACCGCACCGATCTCCGCGGTGGAGTTGGCCGCCGCCGTTCCCGAGACCGAGTGGCGCGAACGAATCCTGCGCGGGATGACGATGGTCGGCCTCGTCGATGGCGAACCGACCGAGCGGCGCCTCGCGATCCTGACCGAAACCGCGAACGAGCTCGGACTCGACCCCGCGCCCGTCAAGGCGTTTCGAGAGGTGCTGAACGAGAAGTTCCGTGCCGTCCAGATCGACGTGGCGCGACGCAGCTTCATTCCCAAGGCCGTAAACGGATACGTGAAGTCCGAGGGCATGAGCGGAATCCTCGACATCGTGAAGGGCGCGCTCGGTCATGAAGATGCGGCGCTCGCGGCGCGATACCATCAGCTCGACACGTACCCGGAAGGGACCTTCGGTCGTGCCTATGCGACCTTCATCGCGCGCAACCAGTTCTCCTACCCCGGCGAGCTCGGGGGGCCTCCCCCGCCCGTCATGCGCCATGACTGCTGCCACGTGCTCGGCGGCTACGGCACAACGCCAAGCGAGGAATGCGCCGTCGTCGCGTTCCAGGCCGGCTTCGAGAAGGCAGACCCCTTCTTCATCCTGCTCTTCGCGCTCGCGCAATTCGAGCTCGGCATCGGCTCGAGTCCATTCCTGCCCGGAATGAAGCGCCAGGTCGATCCCGATTCGCTGCTCGCCGGGCTCGAGCATGGCTCCCACGTCAACCGCGACCTGATCGGAGACACGACGTGGGACCCGTGGGATCACTTCGTAGCGCCGATCGCGGAGGTCCGCGCCAAGCTGGACTTACCCGTGCGCGGACGCGAACCGGAGTACCCGCCCCTCGAAGACTGAGGCGACGCGGTGAGCCGGGCCGGGGATCTCGGCGGTCCCGCACTGCCGGGATCCCGTTGGACCACCCCTGCCCTAGTTGCGGTCCGTCACCGCAAGCGACTACGATCCCTCTCATGAACGCCGTCGTCGAGAGTGTATTCGGTTCCCTCCTGGGCGTGCACCAGTGGCTGTACGAGAACACCGACGGGAGGGTCGGTGCGAGCCTCGGAGGGCGTCCGATGTTGCTCCTCCGGACGGTTGGGCGACGCACACGCGAGCCCCGAACCGCCGCGCTTCTCTATGTGCGCGATGGAGATGCCTACGTGGTGGTCGCCTCGAAGGGCGGCGCGCCACAGCACCCGGGGTGGTTTCACAACTTGAAGGCGGAGCCCGACGTCGAAATCCAGGTCGGTCGCGAGCGCATCGTCGTACGCGCCCGGGTGAGCGAGGGCGAAGAGCGATCTCGCCTGTGGGATCGGGCGGACGAAGTGAATCAGGGGCAGTACGCCAACTACCAATCCCGCACGAAACGCCCGATACCGGTCATCGTCCTCGACCCGCGCTGAGCAAGAGCCGCCCCACACCACCGCCTGGCGTCACGGGCCTACGGAATCCCGCGGACTTCGGCGCGGAGCTCTCGTATCGGTTCTAGAGCCTCGCCGGCACAGCCCCTGTTGACGGTCGGCAGCTAAGTTCGATACTCCCGAGGTTCCAATGCCGATCGGGATTCGTCGCCTCGCCCCCGCCAGCATCGCCATGTTCGCGGCGCTCTTGCTCGCCTGTGGTTCGGGCTCCGGAGGTTCCCAGACGAGCACTTCGGCCGCGCCGCAACCGACACCGGCCGCCACCCCGGCTGCGCCCACCGGCGAGACCCTCGGGTTCGTCATCTCGTCCTTCGGATACCTGTACCCCCAGCACGACGGGGAGGTCTGCCCGCTCGGCTTCAACTGGGCGCCCGGTGAGTTCGCGAACGACGGCCAACCCATCGAGGATGACTGCCTCGATCCCGAAGCCGGCTTCGACCCACGATTTCAATCTCTTCTCGCTGACGGAAGCGGCCTCGGCTTCGATCTCGATGGCCACTCGTCTTCGGCGAACGCGCCGGCGGCAGGCGAATGCGCCCATGATGACTTCAGCGGACCGGGCGGTGAGAGTGGGTACGACTTCAACCTCTGGCGGGTTCTCGGCTGCATTCGTGGTCATCAGCCCGGGGAGATCGCGGACACCATCGTGGACAACTCGGTGCGCGACGGCTCGAGCACGATCCTGATCGAGGTCTCGGGAGTCGACGACGTCGAGAACGACGAGTCGGTGACCGTCCGGGTTTTTGCCAGCACCGACGCGCCGGCTACGGCAGCCGACGGAAGCCTCCTTCCCTTCGGGACGCTCTCGACGCATGCAGACGCGCGCTACCACGGGACAGTGGCCTCGGGCGCGATCGTCGACGGCGTCGTCACCGCCGGCCCCACCGACTTCCGCTGGCGCTTGAACATCCAGATCGTCGAGACGGACCTTTCGCTGAAGGACGCTTACGTCCGACTCGAGATCGGCGACGACGGAACCGCGAGCGGTCAATTCGTTGGCTACACGGGCATCGATGAGATGTACGAGATCTTCGGCAAGCAGGCGGGCCAGGCCGGAGCGGCCGCTCTGGGATACACCTGTACGGGCCTGTGGTCCGCTCTCCAGCACAACGCCGACGGTGACTACAACCCGGCCACCGGCACCTGCTCGTCCGTCTCCGCCGCGTATCGGTTCGAGGCCGTACCGGCCTTCGTGGCGAAGTGAGCGAGCGCATGACCTACGGCCGCGCAGCCCACGCCACAGTCCTGGTTCTGCTCCTCGCGCTCGCGAGCGCCTGCGGCGACAGCACGTCCAGCTCCTCTGGCGGTGCGCCCCCGACCGGCCCCGTGCCGGGACCCATGCCCACCAACGAGCCGGGACCGCCTCCCCTGCCCTTGCCTCCGACCGATCCCCCGACGGAGCCCGGTAGCGCGCTCGGCGGTCCTATCGCGATGCGAAGGCTCACCCAGGCACAGTACCGAGCAAGCATCCTCGACGTGCTCGGCGACGACCTGGTCCTCGCCGGGCGCATCGAACCCGACGCTCGTCGCGACGGGCTCCTCGCCATCGGCGCGACGTTCGTCGGCCTCACGGCCTCGGGACTCGAAGGCTACGACTCCATCGCTCGCAACGTCGCGGCGCAAGTAGTCGACGCGGGCCGCCGCGGCACGAACGTCCCTTGCACACCCGAATCCGCGACCGGCGTTGACGACGGCTGCGCTGCGCAGTTCATCGCTCAGGTGGGCCGACGCCTGTTCCGGCGGCCGCTCGACGAAGACGAGGTGACTGCCCGCGTCGCCGTCGCACGCGATGCCGCGGCCGATCTCGCGGACTTCTACGGTGGTCTGGAAGTCGCGCTCTCGACTCTACTGGTCTCTCCCGAGTTCCTCTTTCGGATCGAGCTGGACGAGGCCGCCGCGACCGCGGGAGGACGCCGCCTCACGAGCCTCTCGGTGGCTTCGAGGCTGAGCTACTTCCTGTGGAACACTACGCCGGATGAGGAGCTTCTCGCGGCCGCCGAAGCGGGCGACCTCACGGACGACGCCGGCCTCGCCACTCAAGTGGATCGGATGCTGGGCTCGCCGCGTCTCGAGGACAGTGTCCGCGCCCTGTTCTCCGACATGTACGGCCTCGACCTGATCGAGCAGGGACTCGTTCGCAAAGACCCCGCGATCTTTCCCGCGTTCAGCCAGGCCGTGATGCAGGACGCGCGCGAGCAGACACTCCGCGTGATCGTCGAACATCTCCTCGAAGAAGAACGCGACTACCGCGAACTCTTCATAACGAGAAACTCCTTCATGACCCGGGCGCTCGGCCTCGTCTACCGTGTGCCGGCAGCCTCTCCCGACGGATGGGAGCCCTACGTCTTTGCCGACGATAGCCGGCGCGCCGGGCTCCTCACACAAGTGAGTCTGCTCGCGCTTCACTCCCACCCCGGTCGCAGTTCGCCTACGCTTCGAGGGAAGTTCATTCGCGAAGTTCTGCTCTGCCAGGATGTGCCGCCGCCTCCAGGCGACCTCGACTTCTCGCTGTTCGCCGACGAGGCCGCCCTCAGCTCGAGCACCGCGCGACAACGCCTCGAAGCCCACCAGGCGAACCTGGCCTGCGCCGGGTGCCACAGCCTCATGGATCCGCTGGGCCTGGCGCTCGAGAATCTCGACGGCCTCGGCATCGAGCGCGACACCGAGAACGGCGAAGTGATCGACGCCTCGGGGGAACTCGGCGGGAATGCCTTCGATGGCCCGCCCGGGCTCGGTGTCGCTCTCGCCAGCGACCCGGCGCTCTCGGAGTGCTTCGTCCGGACGCTGTACCGCTACGCGACGGGGCGGGACGTGGCGGCAGAGGAAGACGAGCTCCTCGACTTCCTCACCCACAGCTTCGCGCACTCCGGCTACCGACTCCGCGACCTACTGCGGGAGATCGCCCTGAGCGAAGGCTTCCGCACCACCGAGGGCCCGCGCGCCGCCGAGGAGGACCAACCATGAAGCGCCGGATCAGCCGCAGAACCGTGCTGCGCGGGATGGCCAGCGGCGGCGCCGTCGCGATCGGCCTGCCTCTGTTCGACTACTTTCTGAACGACAACGGCACGGCGCTCGCCCAGGGCGGGCTTCTTCCCGTCCGGTTCGGCACGTGGTTCTGGGGTTGCGGCATCAATCCGGACCGCTGGATCCCCTCAAGCGAAGGCGCAGAGTACGACATCGCGCCCGAGCTCGCGGCCCTCGCCGACGTCAAGAGCCAAGTCAGCGTCCTTTCCGGTTTCAACACGATCCTCGACGGGCGCGCGAACTGGCCGCACTCCACCGGTGTGGCCGCAATGCTCACGGGCTCGACCCCCGAACAAGACGGCCAGTTCCCGGACACGACGCTGGACATCCAAATCGCACGCGAGATCGGCGGCGCCACGCGGTTTCGCTCTCTCGAGATGGCGGCCACGGGCAATCCGAGACAGAGCTACAGTCGCGAAGGCACCACGAGCACGAACCCGAGCACGGTCTCACCGCTTGAGATGTACACGCGGCTCTTCGGTCCCGGCTTCGTCGACCCCAACGACACCCAGCAAGCGCCGGATCCTCGGACCCTCCTACGACAGAGTGCCCTCTCCGTCGTGCAAGACGATGTGGCACGCCTCGAGAAGCTGCTGGGCAGCCACGACCGACAACGGCTGGATCAGTACTTCACGTCTCTCCGCCAACTCGAGCAGCAGATCGAGCTCTCTCTCAGCCCGCCGGAACTCGAGGGCTGCACGCGCCCCGACGAACCCCGCGGCGAGGAGCTTGGGACCGATCTTCCGCAGGCGGCCGCAACGCACCGCATGCTCACCGATCTACTCGTTTTCGGGCTTCTCTGCGATCAGACCCGGGTGTTCAACATGCTCTTTTCGTGGGGCCTCTCGGGGCTCCGTCAGCCGGGCAGTAGCGCCGCGCATCACGAGCTGACCCACGACGAGTTGGTCGACGCCGAACTCGGCTACCAACCCCAGGCCACTGCCTTCGCTCTCGCCTCGATGGATGCGTGGGCAGAATTCGTCCGTACCCTCGCCGCGACATCGGAGGGAGCCGGCACTCTGCTCGACAGCTGTCTCGTCCTCGGCCACTCGGAGAGCTCGTTCGCGAAGTCACACGACGTAACAGGCCTGCCCGTGATGATCGCCGGTCGCGCCGGCGGCGCCCTTCGGCCCGGCATTCACGTACGAGGCAACGGCGAGCCCGTGACCCGCATCGGACTCACGGTGCAGCAGGTCATGGGGCTCCCGATCGAGGAATGGGGAACCCGCTCGATGCAGGTGAACCAACCGATCAGCGAGATCCTCGCCTGAGTCGACCGTCGTCCCCGGTACACGACGTCGCCACCGACCGAAGCCCCGCCTTCGATCGCAAGGTGAAAGTTCGCGTTGTAGCAGCTTCCCGCGCTCCCGTTCTCACCGCCCTGATCACATTGCTCCGCCACTGCGACGACGCCATCCCCGCACGTAGTCGTGAAGAGTTTCTTGCCCGTAAGGCCGTTGTTCGCGGCGAAGAGAAAACCGTTCGTCAACTCTACGGATCAAAGCAACGGCCTGTTGAACACGGCGACGATGACGCATGTCAGCATCATCCCGGGACTGCTCTTCAGAACGAAGTGATTGATCGAGATCCTGGTTCAGAGAAGTCCGGCGGATTCGAGCGCCGCGCGGGCCCGCTCGGCGAGAGCAGACGAAACCGACGACGGCCCCTGGGACGACTCCGCGGCGCCCTTTACCGCAGCGACAATCGGGCGAAGGAAGTCGGCGTCGCTCCACTGGTCCGGCGGCTGCGTGACGTGCACGTTGGTGCCCGCCCGGACGGCCTCGTCGCCCACCCTCTGGTAGGAGCCGTTTCGAGCAACGACCAGATCCAGGCTCGGGACCACGTAGATCCGCTGCGTGTGTAGGCCCTGCGCGGAGTACAGATCAGTCGGGAGACCCGGCTGTGTGCGGGTCCACCAATGATGCGAATAGAACTCCGCGCCCGGAAGGGGACGAGTCGATTCCTCCACCCAGGCACGGCTCACGACCTGCTCCCCCTGCCACTCGCCGCCGCGCGCGAACAACAGCCCGAAACGGGCGAAGTCGCGCGTCGTCGCGTCGATGCAGCAATACCCCATCGTCTGGCCAGCTCCGTCCAACCACCAGTCGGCAGACATTCCGATGGGGCCGAACAACCGGTCCTGAGCGAAGTCGGCCTGGCTCCGGCCCACGGCCGCTGTGACGACCTCACCCAGGAGCATCGAGTTCGGGCTCGTGTAGTTGAACCGCTCGTGAGGCGGCGCGACGACGTCGAGATCGAGGGCCGCGGCAACCTGGTCCTCTTCGGCGATGTAGTACAGGGTCGAGCTCTCCCCCTCGTTCCAATCGAGCCCCGAGCGCATCTCCAGAAGCGCGCGAATCGTGATGTCTTCCTTCGCAGTGCCCTTCCAGCGCGTGATCAAGTCCGACACCGGGAGGTCGATACCCTCCAAAGCGCCCGAGTCGACCGCGATACCGATGGTTGCACTCGTGAAGCTCTTGGCGACCGACCAACTCGTGGCGAGCGTGCTCGCATCGGCTCCGTCACTGTAGCGCTCGGCGATCAGGTAGCCGTTCTTCACCACGACGACGCCTTGGGTCTCCTTGCCATCCTGAAAGGCGTAATCGAACGCCTGCTCAATCCCCGCCGCGTCCATACCCTGATCGGCGGGGGAGCTCTCTGTCCACTCGGAACCGGGAAACTCCAGGGCTTCGGTTGGAGATGCACTCGAGCCACCGCCGCTCGATCCACCACCACAGGAGAGGACGAGGAGAGGCGCGAGGGCGAAGAAGGCAGTCGACTTGCGCATCAGCGGAGCCTACCCCGCGAGATCATTCGATCGCTACCCGGTTCGGGGTGCGCTTTGCGAAGAAGCACACGAAAGTCGAAGGGTCGCTCTAGCCGACTAGCGGAACGCAGGAAGGACCTTCTCGCCGACGAGGCGAGTCGTCCGGAGATCGTCGACGCGCCCGAACATCGCGATGAACCCCGTGATGCCCGCCTCGAGGTATTCGTGCATCCGGTCGATCATGGCCTCTGGTGTTCCGACGAGGTGGCTCTTGGCCATCTCGTCGGGAGATCTTCCCCACGCCTTGGCGAGACGTTCGAGGCGCGCCTGTGCGCGGCTCGGGTCCTCGTCGATGACGACGTTGCCAAACCACGTTTTTTCGATCGCATTGATGTCAGTCCCTTCGCTCGAGCAGTGCGCGCGCAGGACCTCGATCTTGTTGCGAAGTTCGTCGACGGTTCCGCCGTGATTCCACATCTTCGCGTGCCGGGCGACGAGCTTAAGCAAGACTTTCTCGCCACCGCCTCCGATCAGGATGGGCGGGTGCGGCTGTTGGACCGGCCGCGGCTCCGCCCACGCGTCTTTCAATTTGTAGAAGCGTCCTTCGAAGGAGGGGTTCTCAGTCGTCCAAAGAAGCTTCTGGAGCCGAACCGCCTCGTCGAGCTGAGCCAGCCGCGTCCCGACAGACGGGAACTCGTACCCATAGCCGCGATACTCCTCTTCGAACCACCCGCAGCCGACCCCGTGGATGAAGCGTCCACCCGAGATCACGTCGATGGTTGCGGCCATCTTCGCTGCGAGTGCCGGGTTTCGGTACGAGTTGCACGCGACCAGAAGTCCCATGCGGATCCGCTCGGTCTCGCGCGCGAGCGCCGCGAGCAACATCCAGCCATCCATCTGGCTCTCCGAGCGGGCGCGGACGACCGAGTAGAAGTGATCGTCGAGCCAGATCGAGTCGAAGTCGAGACTATCCGCCGCCCGCCAATGCGCCGCGAGCGCGTCGTAGGTCGCGCCCTCCTGCGGCGTCTGGATACCGAAATGCAGTGGGATCGAGGCCATGAGCCTTCGTTATCCGAATCAGCCGGCATGATCGAGCGGAACCCGGAACCGAGTCGATGGATACGCGAGGCACTGGAGCCAGAAGTAGGCGCGTCGCAAGACACGAAACCGATCGGCGTTCTCGTTGATCAGAACGGGTCGGCAAGCCGGACCATACACGTTGCGGATCAGCGCCGTGATCTTCTCGCGGGCTGCCGCATCCGTCGCAAAAAGCTCCGAGCGGATCGGGCACACGACGCGGTGGTGGTACGTCACGAAGACGAACATCCCCATGGGAATCACTCGGTGCATCGTGTGCGGGAAGAGCTCGCACTCGATTGGCCTTCCCTCGTAGGCGGTACATTGTCTGTCGAAATGCGGGCAGACGCCGTTTTCCATCTTCAGATCCAGAAGCGGCCCGTCCTGCAAAATGCGAACGCGATTGGGAAACGGCTCGAAGGAGCGCCGCCGGGTCTCCCGCGTACCCGAGTTCGAGATTCTCTCTGAGGGGGGATCCGCACCGACTTTTTCGACAAGTGGAAGTTTCAGCGCCTGTTGGTGAGGCTTCCGGACTACTGAAGACCCCGAGCACATTCGCCTATCTCATTGGGTGGAGGCTCCAGAGTGAAGTGCTCCCGCTGGACTGGTCACGAATCGACTTCGAGACTCGCGAGGTCCGTCTCTGGCACAAGGACACCAAGAGCGGCGAGCCTCGGGGATTCCCCGAACTCAGGCCCCACGACTTCCGACGAACGGCCTGCCGAAAGCTGATGAAAGCCGGCGTGCCGGAGAAGAACTCCGAGAGGCCGCCAGCAAGATCAACCGCGCTTCAAGAGCAGAGGTTAGAAACTCGATTGGGCACCCCGATGGGCACCCAAGCGCCGAGGATGAGGACTCGCCACCAGCAAACCACTGAAAATACGTGCCCCCGGCGTGGCTCGAACACGCGACCTCAGGATTAGGAATCCTGCGCTCTATCCACCTGAGCTACGGGGGCTTTAGGTTTTTCAGTGAGTTACGCGGCCACGCTCCCCATCTGGATGCTGCATGTACGTCGTCAAAGACGTTTGGATCAGTGGGCCTGATTTATAAGGGACACTTCCGGCGCGTTTGCCCGCCTACGCGGCGCGTAGATTCTGTCGCTTACGACGGGCCATTGTCTTGTTCTTGATCTGTTCGCGGCGCGTCAGGATCGCGGTGCGCCGCCCATGATATGCATCGGCTGGAGTCACGTTGTCCAGTGACTCGTGGTAGCGGCGGTGGTTGTAGTGCTCGACGAAGCGACCGATCGCACGCTCCAGTTCCCACGGGCTGTAGTAGTTCTCGAG